>JAZBOU010000031.1:0-34957 GCA_036351275.1 Bacteroidales bacterium | reverse complement strand
CTGAGCTGGGAAGCCGGAATGCTCACAGGCACAGCACTCGGCAGCATCGACTGGGATGTGTCTACCCACTGGGGCAACATCATTCTTGACGTGGGCCTGATGTCGCTGGTTTTCGGGGTGCCCTTCTTTTTGCTCGCCGGGATCATAAATGCTATTGTGGCTTTTATTGTTATTAAGAAATAGTGTAGAAGGAGATATTAGAAATAAGATGTCAGAAATAAGATATCGGAAAGGGATAGAAGAGAGAAGAAATACTTATCGATCTAATATCTCCTTTGCGATCTTCTATCCACTTCTTAATTCTTCTATCTTCTATAAAAAAACTCCGCCAAGGCGGAGTTTTTTTAACGAACAACTTATTAACCCAAAATATAAGGAAACGTTCTTGAAGATACCGTATGAAAAAAGCAAAGTAGTTTGATTATGAAAAAAAACCTGGAATATGAAATCAAAACCACCTTCAAGAACGATTTCCTTTTTGAGAAATTAATTAACCAAATTAATTCTGCGTCTAAAATACGCCCGGTTTACTCCATTGTAAAGTGGGAATCAGTTTACGGTGATTGGTATCCAGTTAACGGCAGGAATAATCAGATATCGGCCAATGCACGATAAATAAATCGGTTAAAAGGATAAAGAGCCCTATAAACATCCGGCAAATATTTTTTCAGTCTGGCGGATGTGATCAACTCATCGGCTATATTGTGACCCACGGCATAACTCTTGTATTTCAGCAGATCGATATCGGGGAAATCAGCAGGGAATCCCTGGGGAGGCCTGATAAGCCTATCTCCCATTAACCCGTCATAGTATTTCTTGAAGCCGGGAGTGGAAAGTATAGTTTTAAACTCCTCTGCATTAAAGTATATTTCACTGCGCATAGCCTTCAATACCGGGGCGGCAGGCTGCCATATCCCACCTCCTGCAAAAGTATTACCCGGTTCAATATGAATGTAATAGGTTGCAAAATGACTCTTGCGCCCACCCCTGGTCATGGCCGCCCCCATATTTACCTTGTATGGCGATTTGTCTTTCGAAAACCTCACATCGCGGTAGATCCTGAAAATACACTGTTTGGGATCCAGTCCGCTCAATTCCTTATCGATACCAACCATATCCGGGAGAAGATCCGCAATGAAAGCTTCAAATTCGTCCTTTGCAAGAAGGTACCTCTTTTTGTTATCCTGGAACCATTCGCGGGTATTGTTTTGCTTTAAATCTTTCAGAAAGGGTATGACATTTTCCATTTTTCCGTATTAATAGTTAGGAGGCAGCAGCAAATTTAAAAATAAACATGTGCAGGAAACAATTGTTCATTAAGCTTTGCCTTCTGCTTTGCAGCTTACCATGCATTTCCCAATCCATGCTAACAGCTGTTGGCGCAAAAGCAGCTGCCATGGGTTCGTGCAGCGTGAGCGAATGCGATACCTGGGGGGCATTCAACAACCAGGCGGTCATGGCTTACCAGGGAGGCTTTTCTCTTGGAATGGCCTTTGAAAACCGTTATCTTCTGAAGGAAACCGGGCGTGTAAGCCTCTTTGGTAGCCTGAAAGCCGGACGGGGGACACTGTTCACCGGGATAGATCATTTCGGTGACCACCTTTATTCCGAAATGAAGGCCGGGGCAGGCTATGCCCTGAAGCTGGGTGGGAAAGTGGCGGCAGGATTGCAACTCGATTACATGCGGATGGCCGTCGGCGACGGCTATGGCAGCTACCACGCTTTCACCCTCGAAGGCGGTATCATAGCATTCCCCTCAGATAAGGTCACACTTGGGGTTCAATGCTTTAATCCCGTGTGTGCCGGATGGACAGAAAGCAGTGAAAAACTTCCCGTAATGATACGTGCAGGTGGAAGCTATATGCCCGAAGAATCGATCCGCATCTGTGCCGAGATACAAAAATCTACCGCTGCGAAAGCGATCTTTTCAGTTGGATGCGAATACCGCTATAAAGACCAATTCTTTGTCAGGGCCGGCATCAGCAGCAGAATGACAAGCATCAGCTTTGGTGCAGGTTACAAAAGGAGCAATATGAATATCGATATTGCTGCTTCCTGGCATTCATACCTGGGCTTCTCTCCACAGCTGTCATTCACGTTCAAGAAAAAGCCATGAAAAGGATCAATATTACGGCAATTATTATCGTCTTGTATGGCACATGCCCGGCACAGCATGCCGACACCCTCGAAATAGCCGGAACCGAGATCATTCAAAGACAGGTGGAACACCTTCATGAACTTGCTGAAGGCGGCATCGATCTGAGTGAACTCAGTGCCGGTATGCGAGACCTTCTTGAAAACCCGCTCAATATTAACTCGGCGGGGCGATCCGATCTAAAGAAGCTTGTTTTCCTCAACGATATGCAGATCAGGAACCTGCTCGATTACAGGAATAAATATGGAGAATTCATCTCTATATACGAGTTGAAGCATATCGATGGCCTGGGTATTAACACCCTTCGCAAGATCATGCCCTTTGTGCTTGTAAAAGCAACTGGCGAGCCTGAATACAGTATAAAGGACCTGCTGCATGGAAAGCACGATCTGCTCTTTCGCTATCAGCGGAAACTGCTCGAATCGGCAGGATACCAGAACGTATCCGACAGCATGCTTTCCAAAAGTCCGGGATCATATTATCTTGGCGATCCCAGCCGACTCTACCTCCGATACAGGTACAGGGTTCCAGGAAAATTAAGCCTGGGCTTCCTTGTTGAAAAAGACCCGGGTGAAAAACTCTACAGCAAAGTATACGGGCCCGACCTTCTTTCATTCCACGCAGCCTACGAGGGAAAAGGGGTTCTCAGGCAGGTGATAGCAGGAGATTTTCACGCCCGTTTCGGGCAGGGACTGGTGTTCTGGAGTGGCCTTTCATTCAGCGGGGGAAGCAACCCAACGTCCATTAAACGCTACGCACCGGGCATCTCTCCAAACACCTCAGCCAATGAGAACACCTTCCTGCGCGGATCAGCAATTAAACTGGGATGGAAACGGATGAGGCTGACTTCTCTTTTCTCCATAAAAAAACTGGATGCAAACCTCAAATACTCTGAAGATGAAAAGCTTGTGTATGCCAGCTCGCTGCAAACATCGGGCTATCACCGCACCCTGAACGAACTCGACGACAGAAATGCCCTCCAGGCCATGAAGGCCGCAATTCACCTGGATTACCGCTGGAAGAGGTTCCGTGCAGGTGTTACATCCTGCTACAGCAGTTATGATATTGAGATCAGGAAGGAACGTATTCCTGCCTATGTATACAGCTTTAAGGGAAGAGAAAACCTGTGCGGTGGCATGGACTTCGACCTGGTGTTCAGGAGAACGAATCTTTTCGGGGAATTCGGCCTTAGCCGGAACGGTGGTTGGGCCATTATCACAGGGCTTACGCATATGACGGAGAATGGTAGCATCTTTGCGGTCTCCTGGCGGGAATACAGCAGGAAATACCAGAATGATATGGCGCAGGCTGCCGGGAACCGCGATCACAATGCCAACGAGCGTGGTCTGAGGCTGATGATGGAACTCCCCCTTCCGCAACATTTTAGTTTGCAGGCATCGTGCGATCAGTACGTATATCCCTGGCTGACCTATGGAAGTACAAATGCCCTGCACGGTCAGGACTATCGGCTCAGGATCATATACGCCAGGGATATGAAACAGGAATACACCGTGCGCTATCGCTATCGAAACAAAACAGTCAGTAACGATCCCATCTCCTCCTGGTTCGACATCCTGGCAAATGAGCAAAAACATGAAGCACAGGCAACGGCCCGCATGCAGTTATCAACATCATTTTCGGGTAAGCTGCTTGCCGCATACGTATTTAAAAAGGAATCGGGGGGAGGATCGGCAAGCCAGGGGAGTTTAGTGTTGATGGACCTGTATTACCGTCCGCCCACCAAAGTGCTGGCTTTAAGCATGAGGTATGCCCTTTTTTATACGGATGATTACAGCAGCAGGCTATTTGCATACGAGCATGATGTGCTTTATGCGGCTTCCATGCCAGCCTACTATGGCAAAGGGTTCCGTGTATATGTTTTAGCGAGATACAGTCCTTTACACTGGCTGGACACCTGGTTCCGCTTCTCTCTCACTACCTATTCCGATCGTAACACCATCTCCAGCGGTCCGGACGAGATCATTGGAAATAAATTGCCGGAGGTTAAATTCCAGCTCAGGTTTAAACTATGAATACCCGGCTCGCACGAATTTCTCTATCCCTGCGTACTGTCTGCTCATCTCCGAATGAAAACATAAAATGATTGAACGATTCAGGAGATGTAGCGATTTAGCGATACTCGAAGGGATGATTTAAATGGAAGTATTCAGCAGCAATAGCTGCATTTTGAGCGGGAATGGAGTTGTAAAAATGGATTAGAAGAATATGGACCGGCCTCATAAGATTTTGGTAGCATTTCAATATCTCGTGATCGTTGAAAATCACCCTTGTTTGACCCCGAGTTCTCGGGGGATTTTGGGTGATTTAGTGAGGAAAATCGTAGAAAACAACAACATCTTATGCAGCCTTAATTCTTTGTCGTCTTTGATCAAGCAAAAAGGACAAATGAAGTACCTTCACGATGCAATCGGTAGAAAAACTCGAAAAGCCATGCATTTCTTCGCGCCAGCAGGCAGTTAACAATATTACTTGTACAGGACTTTTTCTACCCGTACCCTATTCCCTTTACTATCCTGTATAACAAAGAGGAACAGGCCTGCTTCCATACCATCCCTGGCAATGACATTCGTTTCTTCAAGGCGATCTATGGCTTTGATAAGTTTACCGTCAATGCTGTAGATCTTAAGAGCAAAAACTTCATCGACATCCCTGATCCGCAAAGTAGTCTGAGATTCGACGGGATTGGGATAAATACTAATATCGATGTGCTGCCTGATATCATCAGCTATTCCAACCGGCAGGTCGGGTCTGTAGTTCTTTTTGCATAGGATCCAGTTGCCGGGGTCCGGGGTGATCATGAGCACTTCCTCATCTACGGGTATGGTAAACACCTGGTAGATTTCGTCGTTCCGGACTTCTATCACGGTATCATGGCCACTTTCAAATGAGACCAGCACCTCCATCGGCATGGTAAAAAGCGGACGGCGGCCCAGCTGTTCCTGTGTTTGCCATATCAGGAAATCCAGGCTGTCACCACGGTTTTTAAAATTATAATCATACTCAGGGTAGTATTCATCGTAAATCCATTGTTCGAAGAAATAATCCAGGTCTTCCCCTGAAATATCCTCGCAAATCTCCTGCAGGTCCCCGGTAACAGCCTGACCGTAAACCAGGTCAGGATCGGTTGAATATGCATACATGCAATCCCAGAATACCTCGTCGCCCAGCACACCCCTCAGCATGTGCAAGGTGTAGGCACCCTTGTTATAGATAATTCCCTGGAAGATATTAAATGTATCACTGGCATTCTGGAGGTAAAGGGTCCCGCCATTCCAGTATTCAAAGTCCTCCATATAGTCATGATATGCTGTACTTCCATCAACTTCTTCTACATAAACCGCCTCCAGGTAGCTCGCGAATCCCTCGTTTAGCCAGCCATGATGCCAGTCGCGGCAGGTGATCATATCACCAAACCACATATGCCCCAGCTCGTGTACAGAGATCATGAACCAGCCTGCACTTAAATTATTCTGAATGGTATTGGTCTGGTTTTCGATGGCTCCATAGAATCCCAGCTGGGTCATTCCATACTTTTCATCCGAGAAAGGATATTCCCCAAACTTTTCCGAGAAAACATCCAGGGCAAGCGGAAGATCTTCTATCCCAGCCTGAGCGGTAGAGAGGTGCTCCTGAAAAACATAGTAGTCGAGTGGATACTGCTCCCCGTAGACACCGATATAATCCTCGCTGAATTTTACATAGTTCGAGATCGCAACCATCACATAATAGGGAACAATGGGATACCGGTGACGCCACATATAAGTCTTTGTGGTTCCATTATCGATCACTCCTTCTAAAATACCATTTGAAACAGCCATGATTTCAATGCCATTCACTTCCCTTACTGGAATGGTAATATCTACATGTACAGAGTCGGGCTTGTCTGATGGTCCGTCTTTACAGGGATACCAGTAATGTGCCAGGTAAGGTGTCGACAGCGTGGCTATGACAGGTTCATCCCCATTATGGGTTTGATATACCAGGCCTTTATATCCTCCGGCCAGTACCGGGGTCCCCTCATAATGAACATAAAGCTGAACTTCATCACCCGGTCCGTAAGCGCCATCAAGGTCAATCATGATCGAATCGCCTGTCTGTAAGAAAGAAGAAGCATTCCCATCAACGCTGGTCACTGAAAGAGATTTGTGCAGACTCAGCTTAACCTGCTGAAGCCCGTTCACAAGTGGTTCAAAATGGCAGATAACCACTCCCTCAATATAAGGTGAATCAATTGCAACATTGAGGTCCAGGCAATAGAATTTCACGTCGATATTCGTGTCGGGAATATAGTCCTGGTCGTAGCGGATGTACTCCTTAAACGACTTCCATTCGCGCTCCTGGTGGCGCTGGAGTTCTTCACTGCGCTGGGCCTGGGATATGACAACTGCCAGCAGGAACACTATGAGGGTGAATATTTTCTTCATGCCTGATCAATATAATTTTTCGCGTTTAATAAGATAGGGTTGTAACACTTCCCTGAAGCCGGCGTTGATATCGGCTGGAACAAAGTCGATCTTGTATTTGCCACAGCGCAATTTCAGTTGCTTTACATATTCTTGAATACTTTCCATGTATTGCTGGCGGATGTCCACTGGCGACAATTTAAGTTCTTCTCCGCTTTCCATATCGATAAATTTATAGGGTCTGTTATCGTAATCAAAGTCAATTTCTTTTGATTTGTCCAGTACATGAAATAGCACTACCTCATGTTTGTTGTAACGGAGATGTTGCAGTGCAGAGAACATATCATCGAGTTCAGCTTCGCTTTCCAGCATATCACTGAAAATGATCACCAGTGAACGTTTGTGGATCATATCTGCGATCTGGTGAAGGGCGTTAGACGCCCGTGTCGTTTTCCTCTCCTTTAACGGGAGTGGTTCCAGCATCTTCTCCATTTCCGAATAGAGGTATTTCATGTGTACCGAGGTAGAACGTGCCCGGGTGCTCAATTCGATCTTATCTGAGAACAAGCTCAGGCCAACGGCATCGCGCTGGCGGTGCAGCAGGTTTATGAGGGCAGCGGCTGCATATATGGAAAAGGTGATCTTATTGGGTGTATCAATGCTTACTTCCGGCAAAACGGGAAAATACATCGAACTCGAATTATCGATAATGATATGGCAGCGAAGATTGGTCTCCTCCTCATACCTTTTAACGAATAGCTTGTCGGTGCGCCCGTATAGCTTCCAGTCGATATGCCTGGTTGATTCCCCGCTGTTATACTGCCGGTGTTCGGCGAATTCAACCGAAAAACCATGAAAAGGGCTTTTGTGCAAACCCGTAATGAAGCCTTCCACCACCTGTTGGGCGATGAATTCGAGTGAGCCAAATTGCTGCAGTCGGTTATGATCGATCGAATATTTCATAAAAGGAGAAGGCATGGTACACAAAGAGACGTACAAGGCTGCACGTCTCTTTACCTATGCCGAAACATTAAATATTTTAAAGCAGCTTCTGGAGTTTACCTTCGAGCACCTGTTTGGGAACTGCTCCAACCTGTTTATCAACCTGTTCGCCCCCTTTAAAGAACAGGATGGTAGGAATATTCCTGATCCCGAATTTCATGGTTATGCCCGGATTCTGATCAACGTTAAGCTTTCCTACGATCGCTTTCCCATCATATTCATCACCAAGCTGGTTCACAATGGGCCCCACCATACGGCAAGGGCCGCACCATTCTGCCCAAAAATCAACGATAACAGGTTTATCTGACTGGAGTACAAGCTCCTCAAAATTAGCGTCGGTAAATTCTAATGCCATTTTTCTGATTTATTTTGTGTTGAACAATATTGAAACTACAAAAGTAAAATTTTATTTCATTATAGATGTTGAATATACTAACAAACAAAACCTAATTCAGTTTATAAGCCAGCTCGGGGATCTGATCCAGTTCCCTGATAAATGCTGCAGGATCAACGGTATTATTCCTGGGTTGCATGGTAATACATGCCTTTTCATCGGCATCCTCAATCCTGAATTTTACCTTGCAGTCGCCTTTCCCGGATTTCATCATCTTTTTCAATGAAGCAACCATGTTCGTATTCACATGATCGGCTTTTAAGAAAACCGTAATGCTTTTGGTGAACTTTTCAAGCACTTCGGCAAGGAGTGTGATATTGATAACTTTTATCTCGAGTTGTTCCTGCTGTCCTCTTCGCAGTTGCACCCTGACCTGTGCAAGCACATTAAAGCCTTCCATAAGGAAGTGTTTTAACTTGAGATAATCTTCCGAGAAAAGGAAAAATTTCTTGCTGTCGTTAAAATCTTCAAGCATAAAGGAGCCATAAGGCTTTCCATTCTGTGTCATGCGTTCCTGCACACCCGTTATCATCCCGGCCACATGCACAGGACGGTTGAAGTATTTCTTTGGGTCATTGAAAAGATCCGAGAGGGTTGTTTCGCAGAAAGCATCTATTTCAAGCCTATAGTCGTCGAGGGGGTGGCCGGAAATATAAAACCCGGTTACCTCTTTTTCATTCCTGAGCTGCTCTATCTTCGTATACGGATTACAATCAGGCATTTCGGGATCGGGAGCCACAGCAAGGCTATCCTCCCCGAAGAGCGACTGCTGGGCCGAATTTTTCTTTTCCTGGAAACTGCTGCCATGCCGGATCACCTTTTCCAGGAAGATGGTATCATCGGTATTCTGACGGTAGAAAAACTGGGCCCGGTGTGTACCTTCAAAACTGTCGAAACAACCCGCCTTGGCAAGGGATTCAAAGCAGGTTTTATTCACTGCCCTCAGGTCGACCCGCTTTGCCATGTCGAAAATGCTGGAGAAGGGCCCGTTTGCAACCCTCTCGGCGAGTATTGCTTTCACAGCTGACTCGCCAACACCTTTAATGGCGCCCATCCCGAAGCGGATGGTTCCGCGAGTGGTCACGGTGAAGTCAAATGCACTTTCATTGATATCAGGCCCCATCACTTCCAGGTCCTGGCGTTTACATTCTTCAATGAAAAGTGTGATCTTCTTTATGTCGTTGATGTTGTGTGTGAGCACAGCGGCCATGTACTCTGCCGGGTAATGCGCTTTGAGGTAAGCTGTCTGATATGCGATAACAGAATATGCTGCAGAGTGTGAACGGTTGAAACCATACTCGGCAAAGCGTTCCATGATGCCAAATATCTCTTCCGCCTTTTCCTTCTCAATATTTTTTTCAAGCGCACCTTTAACGAACTCGACCTTCTGCGCCTGCATCACGTCGATCTTCTTTTTCCCCATGGCACGGCGAAGGATGTCGGCTCTGCCGAGTGAGAAACCGGCCATGATCTGAGCGGTCTGCATGATCTGTTCCTGGTACACCATGATCCCGTATGTGGGTTTGAGGATCTCTTCCAGCATGGGATGGGGATAAACAACCTTTTCTTTGCCATGCTTACGCTTGATGTACACTTCTATGAATTGCATGGGACCGGGCCTGTAGAGGGCATTCATTGCGATCAGATCCTCTATATTGTTTGGCTTCAACTCTTTAAGATGTCCCCTCATGCCTTCCGATTCAAACTGGAATGTACCGATGGTCTCACCCCTCTGGTACAACTGGTAGGTTTGTTCATCATCAAAGGGGATCTCATCGATATTGATCTCAATACCTTCGCTCTTTTTAATGTTCCTGATGGCGTCCTTGATGATTGAAAGTGTTTTCAGCCCCAAAAAATCCATCTTCAGCATCCCAACGCTTTCAACAAGTTTGCCCTCATACTGTGTTACGGGAAGCTCAGAATCCCTTGCTGTGCTGAGAGGCAGGTGTTCGATCAGGTCATCTGGTCCAATGATCACTCCACATGCATGCGTACCTGTATGCCTGGCCGAGCCCTCCAGGGTTTCGGCAAAGGTGAGTGTCTTTTTCTCCAGTTCCTTGCCTTTCTTTTTTATGTCGGCCAGTTCAGGAACCTCCTTATAGGCCTGGCTCAGGGTGATTCCGGGACGGTCAGGCACCATTTTTGCGAGCCGGTCGGCATCCGGAAGGGGAAGTTTCAGTACCCGTGCAACATCACGTATAGCACTTCTTGCTGCCATGGTCCCGAACGTAACGATCTGAGCGACCTTGTCCCTGCCATATTTTTTTACGACATAGTTGAGCACTTTCTCACGCCCCTCATCATCGAAATCAATATCGATGTCGGGCATGGTCACCCTTTCCGGGTTGAGGAAACGCTCGAAGAGAAGGTTGTACTGGATAGGGTCGATATTCGTGATGCCGGTACAATATGCCACTGCAGAACCGGCTGCCGATCCCCTGCCCGGGCCAACGATGACCTTCATCTTTCTGGCTTCTGCTATGAAGTCGGCAACAATAAGAAAGTAACCCGGAAAGCCCATTTCACGGATCACTTTAAGTTCAAAGTCGAGGCGTTCCGATATCTCGGGAGTAAGCTCCGGGTATAAATTCCTGGCTCCCTCGTAGGTAAGGTGGCGCAGGTAATCGTCCTCTGTTTCGAATCCCTCCGGCAACGGAAAATGCGGCAGAACGATCTCCCTTGTGGTGATCTCGTAATCCTCGATCTTGGCAACCAGTTTCTGCGTATTGGGAATGGACTCGGGGTAGTTCGAAAAGAGGTCGGACATCTCCTTTGGTGTTTTCAGGTATTCCTGTCCCGTGTAGTGCATTCCACTGGTATCGTCGAGGTCTTTACCGGTATTCAGGCAGATCAGGATGCGGTGAGCTTCGAAATCCTCTGCGTTGATGAAATGCACATCGTTGGTGGCGATGACCGTTACATTATGCTTACGGCCCAGATCCACCAGCATCTCATTCACCAATTTTTGTTCCGGGTACCCGTGATCCTGCAATTCAAGATAGAAGTCGTCACCGAAAATATCGAGAAATTCAAGCAAAACTTCTTCTGCTTTTTCAATGCCATGTTTCATCACCGCCTGGGGGATCTCCCCGCCCAGGCAAGCGGATGAGGCAATAAGACCTTCACTGTGTTCCCGAAGGAGTTCTTTGTCGATACGTGGGGTGTAATAAAACCCTTCAATATATCCCCTGGATGTCAGTTTTGCAAGATTGTGATAACCTGTTTTGTTCTTTGCCAGCAGGATAAGGTGGTCGCCGCTGCGATCGTGTTTTCCTACCTTTTTTTTCCTTCCTTCCCTTGCCACATATACTTCACACCCAATAATTGGTTTGATCCCGCTCTTCCTTGCTTCCTGCATGAACATGGGAACACCGAACATATTGCCGTGATCGGTAATGGCGAGGGCCTTCATACCTGTGTTCACCGCCTTTTCCACAAGGGTTTTGATCTTGCTGGCTCCGTCGAGGATCGAGAATTGCGTGTGAACGTGCAGGTGTGTGAATTCGGGCATATCAGGACGGGTAAATTAGAAACATTATTGCATCGCAAAATTAGCGAAAAACCGATTGCCGAAAGATGATATCTTTGTAAAAAAAAGCAAGCATGGAACTTTCAAGAGATAACAAGCTGGAAACCATTGCAGACCTTAACCGGGCATTTGCCGAGCAACTTGGAATTGATGGGATAGCACCTGCTGAAAGCAGGCAGGAAATATTAAAAATGATCCAACGCACCGATGAGGAATGTTTCAGTGTGCTTGCTGCTTTTAACAATGCCTGGCTGGCCTGGGATTTTGTCAGGAGCGATAAAGAGCTGAAGATGAAGGTAGAGGACGTCTGGAAACTTGAGATGGAACGGCATAAAGCCACATTTTTAGAAACAAAAGAAAACGTGCTGAAACTTGCAGCAGAAAAGGAGATCGACCTGGAGCCCCTGATGCTAAGGATCAACTGGCTTTAAAATATTCCCTTCAATTCTTTTTTTTTCCAAAATTTTTCAGGATCTTTGCACCCCCAAAATTACGGGAATGTTCATTTTATATTAAAAAATTATGCCAACAAAAATTAGATTGCAGAGGCGAGGCAGGAAGGCAAGACCTTTCTTCCACATCGTCATAGCGGATGGTCGTGCACCACGAGATGGAAAATTCATTGAAAAGATTGGCACCTACAATCCGATCACCGAACCGGCCGACATCCAGCTAAATTTCGACAGGGCACTGTATTGGTTACAAACCGGCGCCCAACCTACCGACACTGTCAGGACCATTTTGTCCTACAAAGGTGTTATGTACAAGAACCATCTGCTCAAGGGCGTGAAAAAAGGCGCTCTTACGGAAGAGCAGGCAGAAGCTAAATTCCAGGCCTGGTTAAGTGATAAGGAAGAGAAGATCGAAAGCAAACGCAAAGATAGCGAGCTTTCAAGGAAGGAAGCAAAGAAACAAGCACTGGAAGCTGAAAAGCTCGTAAAAGAAAACCGTGCGAAAGAGATCGCAGCCAAGCGAGCTGCCGCAGTTGAAGAGCAGGTTGAAGCAGCAAAACAAGAGATCAGGGAAGAAGCTGCTGAGGGTGAAACAGCTGAGTCTCCAACTGAAGAAGTGAAAGCTGAAGCACCTGCAGAAGCGGAAGCCAAAGTTGAAGAAAAAGCAGAGCAGCCAGAAGCAAGCGACGAGCAGCCAGAAGCAAAAGAAGAACCGGCTGAAGAAGTAAAGGACGAAGCGAAAGAAGAAATAGCTGAACAACCCGCAGAAGCGGATGAGAAACCAGCCGAAGAGACCAGGGAACCTGAGGTTGAAGAGAAGAAAGTAGAAGATAAGGAAGAAGAGAAGAAAGAAGAACCTGCTGAAGAGACCAGGGAAGAAGCAAAGGCTGAAGATAAAGCGGAAGAGGAAGAAAAGAAAGAAGAACCCGCTGAAGAGACCAGGGAAGAACCACAGGCAGAAGAAAAGAAAGAGGAGAAGGCTGAAGAAAAAGCGGAAGAGGAAGAGAAGAAAGAAGAAGAAAAGAAATAATTGCCGAAAGGTTTTATCCTTTGACCGAAAGATCCTCCTCCATACCGGGGAGGATTTTTTTATGCATATCTTTGAAGCCCGATGTATAATTTCGAGACGGATAAAGGCGAATACTTCCAGCTGGGACGCGTGATCAAAGTTCACGGCTACAGGGGAGAACTGGTCGTTCTGCTCGAGACCGACAAGCCTGAAGATTACGCGAAGCTCGAAACCATATTCCTGAACATCGACGACTCACTGGTCCCCTTCTGGATCAGAAGTATACGCATAAATGACAACCTTGCTATTATAAGCCTGGATGATATCACAGAAAAGGAATCTGCGATCCGCCTGCTTAAAAAAGAGGTTTTCCTTCCCATTCAAGAACTGCATGAACTCGAGGGAAATGACTTTTATTTCCATGAGATCATCGGTTTCAGCGTTGTTGACAAAAAATATGGCGACATCGGCATGGTGGAAGATATACTCGAACGGCCCGAACAGGAACTTATCCGGATACTGAAAGACAACAAAGAGATCCTCATACCTCTCACGGATGACATGATCAGGAAAGTCGACCGCAAAAAAAAGACTTTGCACATCATTACACCTGATGGCCTGATCGACCTTTACCTTGAATAATATGGCCTTCCGGTTTAAGCAATTTTCAGTAAATGACAAGAACTCCACCTTGAAAGTTGGAACAGATGCTGTTTTGCTGGGTGCCTGGGCAGGAAGTGGTACACCGGAGAACATACTCGATATAGGTACGGGCTGCGGGCTTTTATCACTCATGCTGGCCCAGCGTTTTAAAGAGGCAAAGGTCACCGGCATCGACATTCATGAAGGATCGGTCAGGGATGCAAGCGAGAATTTCGCTGCCTCAGCATGGGCAAAGCGGCTGCGGGCAATACACCTATCCCTGCAAGAATTTTCTGAAGGCAGGCTGAACGAATATGATCTTATTATAAGCAACCCACCCTTTTTCAACAATGCACTCCTCCCTTCTGCTGCAGAACGAAAGCTGGCCAGGCATTCAGGGAAATTAAGTTACCATGATCTGGCATTGCATGTAAACAGGCTAATGAAACCCCGGGGCTCATTCGCACTGATCCTGCCTTATGAAAACAAAGAAGAATTCAGACAGATCGCTGAACAAACAGGTTTTTACCTTCAAAGGGAAATGATCATCTTTCCGGTGAAAGGGAAAAAAGCCAACCGCTATCTTTCAGAATGGGGAACCTTTGCTGCGGAGCCAATGATGGAAGAACTTTCTATTCGAAATAAGGACCATGCGTACAGCAGGGAATACATTGAACTCACGAAGGAGTTTTATCTGGCACATTAGTTGCATTTAAGTGCCTAAAGTACTTAGAGTGCCTAAAGTACTTAGACTTAATAATTAAATATGCATATGAAAGTTGTACTATCTTTCTTGACGTTAACCTTTTTCCTCCTGATTACTTTTGAGGTTTCGGCGCAGAAAGTGTTTTCCTGCAATTACAGCTACGAAGCTGATGTGAAGGTCTATGTCGCCGAGCATGAATATGAAGCCGACCTCCTTGTGTATAAGGTGAAATACGAATATCAGGCAGGGAACAATGACGGGAACTGGTTTTTTACGAAATATGATTACCAGGCGGATAAAGAGATCTATTTTGTCGATCATAAGTACCAGGCCGACCTGGTGATCTGTTTTGTGGAGCATAGTTACCAGGCCGGATGGAGAGAGAATGAAAAGAAATATCTGCTTTATTAGGTGCTAGGTGTTGGGTGCTGGGTGCTAGGTGGGTTTGGGGCGTGAGGCTTGGGGCCTAAAAGTCAATATACTTCTTCAGTCATCTATCCTCTTCGACAATTAGCCATCTTCGGTGGTTTCTACAATCAATTTCGGATATTAGTTGAACTGGTTGAATTAGTTAAACTGCTTAAACTAAGATTGCAACTCAGGCTAGTTAACTAACACCGCTATCTCAGAAACTTTATTGCAGGTACATACCTATACTTTTTTCTTGTTGAGATTAGAACCCCATTTATTATTGTCTGGAGGATATTATATAAGTACAGTATAAATAAAGGAATAAGAATTTTCAGGAATACAGCGCTGCCGATACCACCAAATATCAAACCCAATGCTTTGCCCCATATACCAGTGATAAGCATCAGGTAATATGCAAACAATACAAGCACCCATGTGATCTGAAAATTAAGAATGGATTTCCCTAATTGGTCAACATCTTTGATCTTATCCTTCTGTACTATCCACATTGCCAGCGGAACAACAATCCCTAAAACCGGAAAAAACAAAAATGCCAGTGATGACAGGTTCATCATCGTTAAATAAGCTCGGTCCTCCTGTACTTTCCAATCGATCAGCTCATCAGGCGTAGTGTTGAGCGTAATTGCTAACCTCTTCAGCGTATCCCCTCTGGGAACAGTTTCATTGTTTTCTATTCTTTGGATTGTCCTAAGACTTAAGCCGGATTCCTCTGCCAGAGATTCCTGCGACATTCCTTTACTGAGACGCAGATCTTTTATTCGTTGGGAAAGCTTTTCCATTGTTTCAATCTATTTCCAGCAAACATACAGCATTCAAAGTTTTTCTATAACGTCTTCCATGCGACAAGTTTATGCCAAAGATGTCGTAACATCTGGCAAACATGATTTCTTAAGAATAAATATAGTGAATTATAAAATCCCAATTTCTGAAATAATCCAACATCCAACACCCAACATCCAACATCATAAAAGCCCAACACCCAATGCCCAATACCCTACGTAATACCTAATACGTATACGAAATACCAAAAAGGAACATATCCCATGGCCCTTGCCGAATGGACCATGATTTTCCGTATCTTTCCACTATGAAAAAGTACCTCCTAGAAACCGCCGTTTTTCTCTGTGGTGCTATCGTGATGATATACGAGATCGTGGGATCGCGGGTGGTGGCGCCGCATTTTGGCACATCCATTTACGTATGGACAAGCCTCATCGGGATCATCCTGGCCAGCCTCAGTATCGGTTACTGGCTGGGAGGTAAAATAGCTGACAGGTCACCCACATTCAGATCACTTTCAGGAATCATACTCCTGGGGGCGATCTTCATCCTGGTAACAGCACTCATCAAAGATCCCCTGCTCCGGTTCATCAGCCATTCTTTTTCCGATATGATCCTTCGCACACTCCTCGCTGCCATCCTTCTATTCGCCCCTGCCAGCATTATGCTCGGCATGGTATCGCCTTATGCCGTACGGCTGAAAATTAAAGCCGTTGACACTTCCGGCAGTATCGTGGGTAACCTCTACGCGATCTCAACAGTTGGCAGTATAGCAGGGACTTTCCTGGCGGGATTTGTACTCATCCCCCTTGCAGGAAGCACCAGCATGCTGTATATCCTTGCTATCTGTCTGGTCCTGGTTTCGTTATTGCTGTACTTCACTTTTCGCAAAGCGTGGGGCGTGAACGCAATCGTGATCATCGCTATTGCCGGCAGTGGCCTATACATAAACAATGCTGTGGCAAAGACCTATGTAGAAACTGACACCCGCTACAATCACGTTCAGATCTTCGATACAGAATACTGGATCACCGGTGAGCCCATCAAGGTGATGAAAGTGAACAACGAATACAGCTCGGCCATGTACCCCGACAGCGATGAACTGGTATACGTATACCTGCAGTTTTACCGCCTTGCGGAACATTTTAAACCGGATTTCCAGCATGCCCTGGTCATCGGTGGTGCAGGATACTCCTTCCCCATGTATTACCTGAAGCAATACCCGGATGCGACGATAGATGTGGTTGAGATCGACCCGGGACTGACAGCACTGGCCAGGGAATACTTCCGTCTTAAAGACAATCCGCGTATGCGGATATTCCATGAGGACGGAAGGACTTACCTCAACAACAGCGCTGAAAAATACGATATTATCTTTGGCGATGCATACAAATCACTGCTGGCAGTACCTTTCCAGCTTGCAAGTCTCGAGGCCATTGAACGTAAATACGAACTATTGAATGATGACGGCATTGTGATCGAGAATATCATTGCATCCATGGAAGGGCCCGCAAGCAAATTCCTCAAAGCTGAATGCAAAACCTACCTGGAAGTTTTCCCTCAGGTATACCTGTTTGCCTGTCACAACCCGGAAGATCCGTCACTGCTGCAAAGCATCAGCCTTGTAGCCTGCAAATCACCGGAGGCGATCGCAATAAACAATGAAGACCCCGCAATAGACTCATTACTGAAACACATGGTCACTATTGACATCCCGCCAGGGACCATCATCCTTACCGACGACCATGCCCCAACAGAATATTTTGCACTTAAAGCCCAATGAGTAATGAGAACACGGGAATACGGGAATACGAGACAGTTAAACAATGAAACAATAAAGCCATGAAAAAAATAATATTACTTCTAATCCCCTTCTTTCTGCTTGTATCCTGTACCGGAGAAAAGGAAGAAACCCGGATCACCATAGGCATTTCAAAAGGTAGTCCGGAGGAATATTATGGGAATTATTCAAAATGGCTTCAGAAAGCTGATTCTAACATTGTCTGTGTCGACCTCTATCACATGTCGCTGGATTCGGCATTGAAACTCCTGGACGAATGCTCGGGATTGCTGATCAGCGGGGGACCGGATGTCTTCCCGGGACGTTACGATGCAATAGATGATACAGCACTTTGCGGAAGCATAGATTTTTACAGGGATACACTCGAATTTGCATTGATTGAAAAGGCAAAAGAACTGGAGATGCCGATACTGGGTATCTGCCGGGGATTGCAGATATTCAACATATACCACGGAGGCAGCCTGTATGCCGATATCCCGACCCAGCTCGACACGCTTGTCAGGCATCGCTGTCCTGATACCTACGATTGCTTTCACGAAGTCCGCATCGTGGACGGGTCATCGCTGCATGGCACTTCCGGTGTTACAGCGGGTATTGTGAACTCCAATCATCACCAGGGCATCAAGCGTATTGGCAACGGCATCAGGCCCATTGCACGCACAGGGGAAGGCCTGATAGAAGCCATAGAATATGAGGATCGTGAAAATATGCCCTTCTTTATGGGTGTACAGTGGCATCCCGAGCGCATGGATATGACCAATCCCCTCTGCCTGCCTATCGCCATGTATTTCCTGCAGGAAGCTAAATTGTGGTCGATGGAGAATCAATAATAGACCCATGAAACACGTAGCACATGCACAGGCCAGTATTACTTTCGATCGTTACGGTACTTTTATTCTCGGTTTCAGCATTGCATGCACAGGATGAAGGCTTTCGTCCGGTAAATTTCAAGAAGCTGAAAAAGGAGATCAGGAAAAAGAAATCCGATTTTTATTACCCGGCACTTTTCCAGCGTTACCTTGAACTCGACACTTCGCTTTCGGTTGAAGAATTCCGCTTCCTGTATTTTGGTTTTACTTTTCAAAACGAATACCGGCCTTATGGCGTACCCTCCCGCCAGGACTCCCTGCTGAATTACCTGTCTCGCGATGATCTCATCCGGGCAGAGTACGCCATAGCGGGCAGGATCGGCGGCGATCTGCTGAAGGAAAACCCTTTCAGGTTGCGGGAAACCTTTATTACGGCACTTATATATGAATTGGCAGGGAACACCGACCTGAGCAGCAGGTACTTCAATTTTTATGAAAAGCAGGTGGATGCCATCATGAGCAGCGGCGATGGCTTATCGACAAAGACCGCATTTACCGTGATCTACGTGCAGGATGAGTACGAGATCCTGGAAGTACTTGGGTTTGAGTTTAACGGAGAGCAACACTTACTGCAGGGGGGATATGATATGCTTGAACTGGAAGAAAATCCGTTTGGCATCGATGCGCTGTATTTTGATGTGAACAGGTTATTTGACGTAGGCTTCAAATAATACCTATTGTGCTGAAGGCTCGCCTGCCCTGCTCCCTTCGTTGAATATGTATATGAAACGAAATCCTATCGATTGGTTCAGTTGTTTACGTTCGATGGGAGCACCTGTTGTGGGATAAAAGGTCATTTTCCTGATGAATCCGATCGTCTGGCTGTACCTTACAGCGAAGTGCAAATGATCCCAGATCCTGACCCTGGCATCGATCAGAAATCCAAGGTCCATATCATGAAATTCAGGATATTCACTGTACGGATAATTGTTGCCGCGATTATCAAATTCCTTGTAACTCACAAGCCGTGAAAAGTAACCGCCCAGGCCGACAGAGACTATGTCCTTATCTGTATAAGTAAAATACAAGGGCACCTCAAAATAATTGAGCCTCAGCCTGTATTCATTCGTAATGGAATCATCGAATGCAGCTTTCTGGTAGGATCCTTTTTGCGAGAACAAGGCTTCGAGGTTAAAGCCCCAGTTCCTGTTCTCCCCGAAGGGAATGATTGCACCCAGGCCGCCATTAAAGCCAAACTGCCGCCATCCTTTGGTCTCATCACCTTCGACCTGTGTGAGGTTTCCGCCTGCGATGACCGTACCCTTTATGATCTGCCCTGATGCCGACATGCCGGCCAGGATGAAGAGGGCAATAAAACTGCTGTATAGTATTGTTTTCCGCAATGTAATTCGCCTGTAGTGTTGTATTAACGATATAAAGATCAAAAAAATTTTGCTTTCTGACGTGATCTTAAAGATTTTTCATCGACAGCTGTATCCTTTTTCGGTCAAGGTCGACCCCGGTCACCTTCACCTGCACCTTCTGGTTCAGGGTCACGACCTCGTTCGGATCCTTCACGAAGCTGTCGGCCATCTGGCTAACATGCACAAGCCCGTCCTGGTGCACCCCAATATCGACAAAGGCACCAAATGCCGTAATGTTGGTCACAATGCCGGGTAGCACCATTCCTTCCTTGAGGTCTTCCATGTTGTTTACCCCGGCATCGAATTCAAAAAGGTCGAACTTCTTTCGGGGGTCCCTGCCCGGTTTTGCAAGTTCCTCCATAATATCTTCAAGCGTTGGCAAGCCCGTATTTTCAGTCACAAACTCATTCAGGTCGATCTTTTTGCGCAGACTTTCATCCTTCATCAGGTCTTCCACGCTGGTATTGTACTTTTTGATGATCCCGGACACGACAGGATAGCTTTCGGGATGCACCGCGCTTCTGTCGAGCGGGTTCTCCGCATCACGAATCCTCAGAAAGCCGGCCGATTGTTCAAATGCTTTTTCACCGAAGCCGGGTACCTTCAAAAATTCTGCCCGGGATGAGAACGGTCCGTGCTCGCTCCTGTATTCGATGATCTTCCCTGCAAGCGAGGGCCCCAGCCCTGAAACATAGGATAAAAGCTGCTTGCTCGCAGTATTTACCTCCACCCCAACGTTGTTCACACAACTCATTACGGTATCCTCCAGGCTCCTGGCCAGTGCGGCCTGGTTCACATCATGCTGGTACTGCCCCACCCCTATCGATTTGGGATCGATCTTCACCAGTTCAGCAAGGGGATCCATCAGGCGCCTGCCGATGGAAACAGATCCTCGCACGGTAACATCATAGTCAGGGAACTCTTCCCTGGCCACTTTCGAAGCGGAATAAACCGATGCCCCGCTTTCATTCACCATCACTGCGATCACATCCCGGTTGAAGCGAACACTTTTAATGAAGCGTTCAGTTTGTCTTCCGGCCGTACCATTACCGATCGCTATGGCCTCTATCTTATAGGCATCCACCAGGTTCTGCACCTTGTGGATCGACTCTTTTACTTCGTTCTGTGGTGGATGTGGGTAGATGGTTTCATTATGCATTAATTTTCCCTGACGGTCGAGGCAAACCACTTTACAGCCGGTGCGGAAACCCGGATCAATGGCCATTACGGTTTTCTGCCCCAAGGGCGGGGCCAGCAGCAATTGCCTGACATTCTCAACAAAAACCTCGATGGCCTTATTATCGGCACGTTCCCTGGCTTCGGCCTTCATTTCCGTTTCCATGGATGGCTGCAACAAACGTTTATACGAATCTTCCACTGCCATTTTAACCTGCTCCGATGAAGCATTGTTCCCTTTTACAAATATCTCCTCAAGTGTATGAATGGCATCCTCCCTGCCGGGTTCAACTAGGAGGCGCAGAAAGCCTTCCTTCTCACCGCGCAGCATGGCCAGCACGCGATGGGATGGCGCAGCGGCAATACGTTCGGAAAAGTCGAACCAGCTTTTGTAGTTCATTCCCTCTTCCTCTTTTCCCTTGATGACCTTCGAAATTATAAGAGCTGATTTGCGAAACAGCCATCGCATTTTTTTACGGGCATACTTGTGCTCATTCACCCACTCGGCAATAATGTCCCTTGCCCCGGCCAGGGCATCTTCTTCCGTGGCAACTTCCTTTTCCTCATCAACAAAGCGGGCTGCCATAGATGCAACATCCCCGCTGTTCTGAGCCATCAGCATCTTCGCAAGCGGTTCCAGTCCCCTGGCTCTGGCAACAGAAGCGCGGGTTTTACGCTTCGGCCTGTATGGCAGGTATATATCTTCCAATTCGGCGAGGCTCCCGGCATCCTCCAGCTGTTTCTTCAACTCTTCAGTGAGTTTACCCTGTTCATCGATCGACTGCAGTATGCTTTCACGACGTTTTTCCATGGCTTCGAGCTGTTCCATGCGATCACGGATCTTCATGATCTGCTGCTCGTCGAGGCTGTCGGTATACTCCTTACGATAACGTGCAATAAAAGGGATGGTCGCCCCCTCCTTCAACAAACTGGCCGTGTTGGAAACCTGGTTGGCGCGGATGCTGAGTTCTTTTGCTATCTTTTCAAAATATTGCTGTAACATAATCCTGGGCGTTGGGTTTTGGGCGTTGGGTAGTTTTGAGTTTAATTTATTTCGTTTTTCGATTTTCGTGTTTCGTGTTTCGTGTTTCAAACACAATGATCCTGTTCACAAGGTTCTGCTTTACTTTTATCATTCGGGTTTCGCCATCAAGGGCTTTGAATTTTGCCATCAGTTCCCTGGCACTTAACTTCGCTTCATAGTTGTACACAAGTTTATTGAATAATATCATTCCACCCGGGTTTATACTCCGTCGAAGATCTGTTACAAAGTTAGTTGTTTCGCAAGATTCCGGTACCTCAAAATCGATGTAAACATCCACTACGATAAGATCAAAGCATTGGATGTTCTCCCTCATGAAAGTGGCTGCATCTGCTTCGAGCAGTTGAAGCCGGTCAAAACGGTCTATATTGAAATATGACCTCCCCAGCCTGATCACTTCAGGGTCCACTTCCACAGCGGTGAAATTGCAATACATACCAAGTTCTTCCTGCATAATAGACGGAATGCTCCCCGCTCCAAAGCCCAGTACCAGCACATCCTTAATCGCTCGCTCACTGATGCGGAGCTTTTTGAACACCCTCTGAAATACCGTGTGCAGTCCACCAAAGGAATAATTGGCATTGGAGGAGTTCAGGACAATTTTATTGCCGAGCCTGATCACCTCCAGGGAAGGATTGATATCGGAACTGCTAAGTTCAATGATCTGTCTTCCGCTGACCTTGCCAAGCAGTCCATTCAATGCTGATTTGCTTTTTATCTTCATATCAGGGTCAGGAAAAGCCTTTGTTGATCTTCTCCTTAAAGCGCTTATTATTCATTAGCAATAGGATCATTTCATGAATGATTCCGCGCAATGGGCCGCAGTAGATCAGGAAATTCATGATACGGAGCTGGATCAGGTTGTATTTACGGACATAGCGCATTTGTTCCGATTCTTCATCCCTGCCCATAATATACTCCGCCACCTCTATACCTGAAACGAGCGACTGAAATATTCCTTCGCCGGTAAGGCCGGAGGCCATGCCTGCAGCTTCTCCCACCAGGAAAATATTCCCAAAACGCAGGCCCCGGAAATCATAGCTTATGGGTGCCGACTGGTATTCGGCATTGCTCACATCAATTCGCTTCTTGTCCAGCCACCTCTGAAAATTTTCCTTGAGCCTGGCTGCCGGGAAAAAGCGTGCATCACAGCAACATCCGACCGACATCACGTCCCTGTGCGGAAATATCCAGCCATACCATGCATGAAAGTGTTTGCTGTCGAGAAAGATCTCCAGTTTGGGATCCCGGGATTGAATCGGAGCCACATATTGTATCCCGATCAGCTTACGTTTAACGGGGATATTAAGATACCGCCTGACAACAGAAGCGTAACCATCTGCGCCCACCAGGTAGGTATATCCAAACTTTTTGCCATCAGATGTGATTATACTGTCTTCCTTTATCTCATTTACCCTGGTGCCTTTGAGCACTTCTATACCGCTACCTTCCAGGCGTGCCCTCTGGAAACGCCCCAGGTCTTTCCGGTCCATGGTGATCACGATCGGGTCAGGAGTTTCCGCGTGGCTGAATCGTTTTGGCGAGTGCACGGCCGTCTTGTAAACCTTTCTTGCAATGATCTCATCAGGAAAGTCATAAATGCCCAGGTCCTTCCTGGTCAGTCCGCCTGCACAAACCTTGTCGCCGAAAACAGTGTCTTTTTCAATAAGAAGTATACTCAACCCGCTGCCGATCAGCTTTTCAGCACATATCAAACCTGCCGGACCTGCTCCGACAATAATTACATCATAAGATTGCATCGGTTTCGGGAATATATACCAAAGATAAGAAAAAGAAGTGCCGGGTATCGGTACCGGTTCCGTTAAAAGGAAATTAACGCAGCAGCATCACGGTTCCCGCCATTTTGACCGGCCTGGTGCCTTCTTCGTTTACGGTCTGGTAATCGATTCGCCAGGCATAAACACCCAGCGGGGCGGGCTGGTTTTTGATCTCACCTGTCCAGCCGGTGCCCAGGTCCCGCGATTCGAATATGAGTTGTCCCCAGCGATCGAATATCTGCAACCTGTAATCCTGTAACGCATTGAATGGGACAACCGGCTTAAATTCATTATTAATAGTGCTCTCCGGCCGGAATGCATTGGGCATATAGAGCTCATACAGCACCACTTCCACTGAATCAGCATTCCAGCAACACTGGCCGTTTTGTACCTCTACCCAGTATTTGCCTGGTTCACCGACCAGAATATCCTGTGTCGTTGCACCGGTGCTCCACCTGTACCCCGACCATTCGCCAACACTTAAACGGGCATAATCGCCCTCGTAAATGTATATGGTGTCCACACCGAATTCCGGTTCAGGGAGGGGATAGACCGAAACGGGTTCTGAATATGTAAAGTTTTGTCCATCGTATACTTCAGTTACCTCAACCAGGTACTGTCCTTCTTCGGAAAACATATGGGTAGGATTCAGGAAATCCGCTGTATTCGATGTTCCCGAAGGGTCTTTGAAGTCCCAGCCGGCATCATCAACATTGGCTTCGTTGTTCAAACTGAAAATGGTCACATCGCCAACACATACACTATCATAAGTGAAGTGAGGCCAGTCGACAAATGACTGCACCAGGTTGGGCAGGCCCCAATAGCTCTGCTTCCCACCCAGATCGAATGCCATTCCGGAAGTACCATTAAGCATATCCAGGTTACACAGGGTGTCGGGCCTGTTCGGATTATAGATCACGCTGAGGTCGTTGGAGTGGGCCGTAGCATTGATACTCTTAGCCATGTATATCCGGCCATCTATCCCCAGTTGCAATGCCCCGTAGCGAAATGCATTCGTGGATGTATTGATCAGCTTGTGATCAGCGAACACATCAGGAGCAGTCAGATCGAACTGGTAAAGTTTCGATTGAAAAGACGGGATGAAATTTGCATAGTCGAGCGTACTCAGGTAGAGTTTGGTATTGTCAGGCGAAAATTCCAGCCCGTATGCACCCTGAAAGTCAGGCGGCGAAATATTGGCTGCGCTTACGGAACCACTTTCGTTATCAAAATTAAATAGTTCAATGCCGCTGTTCCCATAGAGGGCAACAGCGATCATAGACCCGTCCGGCGAGGCCTTCATATATCCCAGCAGGTTGTCATTTCCTTCATGCACAGAGCCAACATTGCTGGTAACCGGGAATTGTGCGATCCCCCCCTGGGTGATCCGGTATGCCAGGAATTCATTTGATTCCCACCGGTGTGCGATCAACCAGAAATCCTCACCATTTGCATGTTTAACAGCCGTAAGCCTTCCATCCATACCTGAAGGAACAAGGTTGCTGTTCGTGTTGACCACATTGCCCTGCTGGAAATTTTGTGTCATATCAACCTCGGTATAGTTCAATCCTTTATCGCCATAGATATTCCGGTATGAATCGCTCGTAAAGACATAATAGCGCTGATCATCTCCTGGTTTGGGGATAATGATGGCTGGCTGGGTACACGAATAATGCCCGTACAAACCATCAAACATGATATTAAATGATCGGTTGTATATCTGCTTGCCATTGGTCAGGAAAAGCAACTTGCCGCTACTATCGGATATCACAGCAGAGCTGATGGGTGTCTGGAACACATCGGGTTGCCAGGTTTCCGGTGTCGCTTCACCGGATGTAAAGTCAATGCCTGCAAAAACCCCAAAATACCAGTGCGCAGCCTCCATCATCTGTCGTTCGCAATTTGTGTGATTCGGAAATGGATTCTGCCCCGGTGCAGCAGAAAAAGCAAGTAACAGGATGACCAGAAGGAGGTATGCAGTCTTAAACTTCATAAGAATAATCGTATCACTTGGTTATTTTAGCAGGACCTTTACAGCACTGGTTTGATCATCCGCGTGAAAGATCAAAAAGTAAATTCCGGCCACCTGGCCTGTCAGATCAATCTCCTCATTGATCATGCCATTGCCATCAGGGAAGAAGTCATATTCTCCAAGTAAACTGCCAATGGTATTTCTTACATCAAGCTTCAGGTCTGACTTTACGCCAGACATGCTGATATTTAGTTTCCCGGGCGTTGGGTTGGGGAAGACTTTCAGTTTGATGCCATCACCAATTTCTTCAATTCCAACGCAATAGTCATAGTCAAAAATGATGGTGACGCCGGCCTCGCCCTGACAACCTTCGGCGTTCGTTACATTCACCGAAACCTGCTGCTCATCATTTCCGAGCCCGGTGGTTGCCAGTGTAACCGTTTTACTGGTATCACCATTCGACCAGAGATAAGCTGATCCGGGATTGCCGGCATCCAGGGTGATTGTTTCATGAACGCAAACATAGTGTATGTCACCTCCCAGGTCTATCTCAGGGGCTGGTTTCACTGTTATTGGCACATAACCGTAAGCCTGGTTGTAGCCATCATCCACTGCGATATAAAAGGTATAATCGCCTGCAACATTTTTTACCAGGCTAAATTCAGGCTCATTTGAAAGGATGTTCCCGCCTTCGTCAGTCCAGGTAAATGAATAGGTACTGGATCCGCCTCCGGCATTGGCCCGGAGGTATATGGGCTCGCCAATACAGTAGGTTGAATCGGGCGATGATGGGTTTGCGTGCAAATAGCTGCCCGTAACTTCAACGACCACCTCATCCGGTGCACCTGACTCACAACCGGTTTGTTCATCCACGATGGTGAGATAAAATGGTGTAGTTTCATAAAGGTTCCGGGTTTGCGGATTCTGAGCTGCGGCATCCTCCAGCATATCTACCGGAGCCCAGTAATAACTGTAGTCTCCGCTTCCAAGGCTTGCTGAACCTTCAAGCGTGGTGTAGATCCCGTGGGGTATGGTCTGGTCTTCCCCTGCATTGGGGAGTGGCAGCGGATGAACATTCACTTCAACATCTCCGCTTGCATAAATATAACCATCAAATATCTGGAGGTGATATGTGGTAGTCTGCATGGGTACTACAACCGGGTTTTGAAGGTTGGAACTGAATCCCGCCGGGGTGGACGTCCAGTTATACGTATAACTGCCGGAACCACCTCCGACGCCGGGCGATAGTAACACCTGCTCACCAGCACAAATAACATTGGGGCTTGCACTGGGGTTTGTGGTCAGAGGACCACCTATTTCACTTACAAAATAGGGGCCGGCGTAAGCTTCACAGGTGTTTTCATCCACGATGGTCAGTTCATAATATCCTGAAGGAACATTGTTCAGATCAAGCTCTGACCCCACAATATTGGAAGACCCGTCAACCCAGATATATTCACTGATCGAGACAGGGCTTGACACCGCAATACCAGTGATAGAACCATTGCTTGCGCCATAATTCGAAGCTGTGATCACAATATTTTCATCATTTATTTCCGGGGCTCCTTCTTCCGGTATTTCATAAGGTCCACCATAGGTAACACATTCGTTTAGATCGTGAACCTCGAGCGTATAGTTTCCGGAAGGAGCATCGATAAGGTCAATGGCATTGCCGACCACCGTTCCATAAGCATTCTTCCATACATACTGAAGTGATGTTTGACCGTTAGCTGTAATACCGGTAATGGAGCCATTTTCCATTCCACATGTGGCGCTTGTGATCTCAATCGAATTGTCGTCGAGTTCAGGTGCACCAAGGTCCAGGGTAAAGGGATGCACAGCCGCCTCGGCCGGATTGTTACAGGCATCAACAATTCCGAACAAAAGGGCATAGATGTGGAGCTCATATTCGCCATTGCTGGCAAAAGGAGGATCAACAAATATGGTATATTCCTTTTCCCATGTTCCCCCCAGTGCGCATGCAACGCCAACTATATCTGTTATCGTGTATGGGCCACCGGGTCCAGTAATATCGAAATGTGGCGGTGTAACCCTGTCACAAAGCACATTCTCATCCCACCTGAACGTAATTTCGTTTGTGCTGCATCCGACAACTTCGTCATCATAGATCTCATCTACCTCCGGTGGAACATCATCGTAGATCTGGGCCGTCGACATGGTGAAGTCGAGTGAATAACCGGATTGTGAAGAAGAAAAGTTACTGATATTGATAACATAGATCTCACCTTCCTGAACCGGGATCATGGCACAAAAGGGGGAGCCCGCAGCCCCCACACAACTTACCCCCGATCCACCATTCGGCCCTGTCATACCTGATGTACCCGAATAGTTACAGCTTACCTGAAGTTGAGATACCTGTGAAAATATATCCTCGCACCGTGCGTCGGTGAGATCATAAACAGCCCAATCATAATCATCATTCAGGTTGTTCGGCGTGATCTCGAATCCCATAAGACCATCGGATTGCACGGTAATATAGTACCATACGCAGTTCTTTTCACCGCTGGAAAGGCAGTTCCCCGGGCATCCTCCCGATGTCGGGATCTCGTTGGGGTAATTACCCGTACCGGAATAAGAATTAGCCTGGTAATAATATCCCTCGCAAACAGGAATGGCACCGAGGCAATCCTGGTCGGTGGGGATCTGTGCAGATAACGCTAAACTGATTGTGGTCAGGGCCATAAGCAGTGTCCCGGCTATAAGATTGGGTTTCATACAATTGTATACTTAGTAGTAATAGTAGTACTGTGGTCCATCACGCCAAAATTAATAATATTTTCTAAATTCATTCTGAAAGTCTTACTCATGATTATACTACATCCAGGTTCCAGTGTGATCGAAATAAAACCAGTTGAAAGATCCGTTCAGTTTCCCGGCCCGGCAACTTGATGATCTCTTTGAAAATCATACCAAAAAATACGTAAATACCCGTATTCTCATCTCGAATGTTTTGGATAAACATTCTATTATTTGTATTTTCACTCCCTTATTGAATAATTGGCTCCTGGTCGTGAAGAACATTTCAGGGTCGGTTTTTCTGTCAAAACCAGCTTATAGGCACTAAACGGAATCCCTAATTAACTAAATGACCAATGAGATTTTTTACTATTTTATCTGTATTATTCCTGGGCGCAGTAATGTTTTCCTGTGAGGACAAAAATGAAAGTAAGCCGCCTGTTGCCAGTTTCACCATCAGTCCATCAACTGGTCCATTTACCCAGTCATTCAATTTCAATGCTTCGAGTTCCTATGATGATGACGAAGCCACTGAAAGTTTGCAGGTTCGCTGGGACTTTGACGGTGATGGCAGTTTCGACACCCAGTATTCAACAACAAAAACTGCTGAATATACCTATGAGGGTCCCGATGAATATATGGTAGTCCTTGAAGTCGCGAATTCTGAAGGCTGGACGGATACAGAAGAGAAGCAACTGATCGTTTTTGCCGACAGTGTGCCCCCCATGCCATCCTTCTATGTAGAGCCCGATAGCAGCAGTGTTCAAACCATATTCCTTTTCAACTCAGCCGCCAGTACCGATCAGTATACACCTGCAGGAGAGCTCAGGTACCGCTGGGACTGGGAAGGTGACGGTACCTGGGATACACCATTTATAACAGACACGGTATTCTATCATAAATACGAAGAAGCAGGAGATTACTGGGTTATCCTTGAGGTAAAAAACAGTTATTCGGTGACGGATACAACCGGCAGGATCGTTTATGTATACGATCTGTAGTCGTTACGCGTTAGCGTTCCATTAACAGCATATAAAATATCCCTGAATTTATGATAAGGATCTTTCTATCCATTGCACTTGCTATTTCTGTCTATTCGGTTTCCCTCAGCCAGCACAAAGTTGAAGGAAGTATAAGCGGGTACCTGAATAAACCTCTCATTTTGCTGGAATACTTCGGTGATAAGCACACACTCGTGGATTCGGCACGCACAGATGGGAACGGATGGTTTAGCTTTGAATTACAGGAATCATCCCCCCCGGGTCTTTACTCACTTGCAGCAGGCAACAGCCCGCTTTTCAATTTCATCTACAATGGTGAAAGCGTGGTTATCAAGTACGATCCATCGGCCTTCAAACCCCCGGAGTTCATAGAATCCATTGAAAACCAGGTTTATTATGATTACCTGCAGGAAAAAGATGTATATGAACAAAAAACGGACATGCTGATTGATGTGCTCAGGTATTACCCTGAGCAGGATTCATTCAGGCTATATGCCGACCGGCACTATCTAAACCTGCAGGCTGAGTTCAAGGCCTATGCCGACAGGATGATCAAAACATACCCGGCAACACTGGTTTCGCATATCATGCAAAGCGACAGGCCGGTGAGTTATCCGGGTAATATGCAATGGGAGAATTACATTTCATACAACCAGAAGCATTTTCTGGATGAAGTCGATTTCAGTGATACACTATTGATAAATACCAATGTAGTAACGGCAAAAGCCATCGACTACCTCAGTTATTATTCGATCAACAGCCAGAACAAGGAACTGCAGGAGGACTTTTTCATACAGGCAGTTGATTCCATTCTCCATAAAGCAATGGCAAGTCCGCAGGTGTATGACTTTCTTATGCAATATCTCATTGAAGGTTTCGAGATGTATGGTTTCGACAGGGTGATCAGCCACATTGCAAATAATTATGAACCCGCCAATACCTGTGTGAACGAGGAACGAAAATCTGAGCTTGAAAAAAGGGTTGAGAACCTGCGCAGGATGGCTGTTGGAAATATTGCCCCGGATATTCAATTCAAAAACGGGGATGAGGTCAATACCGGCCTATCCGGGATCGATAGCGATCTGACAGTAGTATTGTTCTGGGCATCCTGGTGTCCTCATTGTAATCAGATGATGCCCTATCTCAAAGAGATCTATGAAGATGAAAGTCTGCCTGATTTTGAAATACTGGCCATCTCCATTGATACCAGTGCATCAGATTACAATCAGGCCCTGGCAACGCATGCCCCGGGCTGGATCAGTTATACTGACCTGAAAGGATGGAATTCAAAACCGGCGGTCGATTACAGCATATATGCCACCCCGACTATGTTTCTACTCGACAAAAACAGAATGATCCTTGCCAGACCGGTCACGGTGAATGAGCTTCGGAAGGAACTGTTAAAGTAGGCAGTCCCGAAAAAATGCAAATCTTTGATTTGCTCTTTTTTCGAGGATCCACGAAAAACAATGAAATCGAAGATTTCTGGTTTTTCGGGATAGGCAGTAAGCAGTAACAGGTCAACAGTAAATTGAACCATTGTAAAGCATAAAATTTTACTTGCTTTCAGCTCCAAAATTTCGTATATTTAAGGAAATCCGGTCTTAAGGCCATATTTGCCTGCAAAATAACTTACTTCCTGACCAATAAGATTTTATATAAGCAGGTATCCATCCTTAAGTAGGAATTACTGATCGTTTCCTGCTCAGGGCAAATCATCCTGAGTCCAGTGTAACAATGGGAAAGCATGCATATGACCGACGTAAAGATCATATATTTAACAGGGAGGACAGGAAAGAAATATCGCTTTTATACTTTTCCGGGTCCGGATAGCTTGAAAGCGGAAGGCGGTATCTATGCCATCACCAGACGGAGCCAAATCAATGATGTCTGGCAACATGAAGTTATGCGCATTGATGAAATCGACAATATGTCAGAACTGAAAGTTCTGCTGGCCGGTTCCGGTTATGATTGCAGGAAAGGTGCCAATTGTTTAGCTGCCAGACTTGAAAATAATCCGATCAAAAGGAAAAAAGCAGCTGAAGACCTTTTGGGGAACTATTTTCCATCCCTGCTTTCGGCGTAAGGAAAGGTATCTTATCCTAGTCCTGAATCACGCTGACCTTGATTACCCCGGCAATGTTTCGGGCTGTAGTCAGGGTGGAAATATCCTTGTATAGTTCACCGTCTTCACCGGCATAGTGGCTATGCCCTACAGCTTTCATGAAATACGTTGTATCCTTATCCGACAAGTCGACGGAGGCCTCATAAACAATGGCCGGCTGGCTGGAAGTTTTATAATTTACGTTATCGGGATATTTATCATTTGTCCAGTACTCGTTCCAGTCCCATGACTGATTGATCTCCATCAGAACCCTGAATTTACCGGAAGTTGACGGATCAGCATTTGACATCAGTATAAAATCAGATTCCGGTGTTGGCCCGGTAATGGCATCCGGAACAGGATTCTCTTGATCAGGGAGTTCACCCCATTTATGCCACCAGTATGGCAGTGCAGCAGGCCGGCTAACTGGACCGGGTTCCCATGCTCCGTTCGTCACCTTGCCATGCCCGAAAACCCCCGTTCCTATTGACTTTGACACATAAAGGGTTTCAAGGTAACCACCATACATATCTTCAAGCCATATCGCCATCAGAGGATGGTTATGGGATGTACCTTTGATAAACTCCACTTTGATAGGGATACCGGAAAATCCGGCTCTGGTTACAATGGTTTCCATCGCTGGTTCCACATGCTTTGTCTTTCTTCCCGAAGTACAGGAAGCCAGGCTGACAGCAAAAATGAAAACCATCAGGATGGCAAAGCTTGACATGGTATGATTAAATATCTTGATCATCATCTCAATTAAGTTATATTTCAAATATGATCCCTATGGTCGGCAACACGGTACCCGTCTCATTCCCGATGTATTTCAGCTTGTATCGCTGGTCTTCGGGAGATGCTTCGGGGTTGATGATTATGGGATTTCCCTGATCATCTGTTTCCCGTACCAGATTATCAGGAAGATCTGCTGCAAAGTTATACAGATTTTGTATATCAAGGTATAGTGTCAATGACCACTTTTTGAAAAAATATGATTTATCGACTCTCACATCGAGCTGGTGAAAGGCACCCAGTCTAAGTGTGTTGTACCTGCCATAGTCAAGATAAGGCCCACTGTTTGCATTCCAGGCCTCAACAAAACTCGATTTATCCTCATCCCAGGGAGTATAGGGAGCACCTCCTACGAACCTCCACTTGGCTCCCAGGTCCCAGTTCTTCTTGAAAGATTTCCTCGCTGTTACATTCAGCAGATGCTTATTATCCCAGGCGGAGGGGATGAGCACCATATTCTTGTCTGTAAATTCACTCCTTACATAAGTATAGGATAGTAACACACTCAGATCTTTCGTGATATCCCCCCTCATATACAGTTCAGCCCCAATTGCTTTTCCCTCCGAAAAAGGGATAACCGCTTCATCCCCATACGTACCGTAATCGGCTCCCTTGCTGGCCAGACTCACAGAGTCGGTAAGCGAGAAGGGGTAATCATAGTAGTATTTATAAAATCCTTCTACCGATATCTCGATGGATTCATTCGGCCTGTAGGCCACGCCTCCAACCAGCTGATCATTGTAAATATATTTTATGCCATTTACTTTGTTGACAAGCACTCCTTCGGTATTCCTGTAACCAAGTGTTGTATAGGCAGGCCGCTGATAGTAACGGCCGGTATTGAAGTTGATCGACCATTGATCCGTCAAAAGGAAGGAAGCTGAGAATCTTGGTGAAAGCTGATCCAGTAGATTCGACATTTCTTCGGAATAATTGGAAGCATCGGTCCTGATCCCGAATGAAAGTGCCAGTCGGTCATTGATAAAGGAACGTGAAAGTTGAGCAAAGAGGCTGTAGGAGAACATGTCGAGTTCGGAATTGTAGCTGGCGTTAACATAACCGATACCTTCCACGAAACTATATCGAAGGGTTTCATTGGTGTAACGCGCAAAGTTGAGCCCTCCCCCCATACTGAGGTCATATTTCCCAAGCTTCATATCGTATTCATAACGCAGTTTATTTTCGGCTTCAGTAGATTTGTAATCGAATATCTTGTTCTCCTCGGAGCTGTCATCGTTATTAAGGTACTTGTACTGCAGGTTATTGAGATAGTTCCTTGAAGCAACCAATGTATGGGAACCCCGATTTGCAAAATGTTTATAAACAGCTCCTACGGTGTATGACCACTGCTCATTTACCGGCACCCGGTCGAGAATATACTGTTGCTCCTCTGTAGGGTCTTTGAGGCCGGTATTGAGGTTAAACTGATCGATCGCGCCGATGCCAATGAATGTAAGTGTATTTTTCTTGTCAAAAATGATCCTGTTCTTTAACTGAAAATCATTGTATGTGGGCAGGAAGGGCAGTTTCAGGGCACTGAAAAGCAATTGGAGGTATGAACGCCTTGCAGAGAATATAAAAGTAGATTTACTTCCCATGGGGCCTTCTATGGTGAGTGCAAGATCGGATGCACCCACCGTGGCTTTAAAGTTAAGTTTGTCGGGATTACCATTCTTCATTTTCATTTCCAGGACTGAGCTGAGGCTGTTGCCCCGTGATGCCGGGAAAGCGCCGGAGATCAGTTCCACCTCCCTGAGGAAATCGGCATTCACAATTCCCACGGGCCCTCCGCTGGCGCCCTGCGTTGAGAAGTGATTAAGCGTAGGTATCTCCACATCATCCAGGTAAAATGTATTTTCTGCGGGTCCCCCTCCCCTAACGATCACATCGTTCCTGAAGGCAGGGGTTGATGCAACACCGGGCAGGGATTGCACAACCCTGGAAATGTCGCGGTTGGCGCCCGGATTCTTTTCAATTTCCTGCACACCGATCTTACGCAGCGAAAGCGGGCTCTCCGTATTGCGCTCAATCACATCTGCTTTGATCACGACCTCATCCAGCTGAATATTGGCAGGGTTCATCGGAACGTCTATAAAAGATGTTCTTGCACTTGTAAGCTGTATCTCGTTTGACAATTTCGGATCATAGCCTACGGCGCTTGCCCGAAGACGGACAAAACCCGGTTCAACCCCTTCGAATATAAAATTACCGTCAAGATCGGAGGTCGTTCCAATGTTAGTCCCATTGATGATTATGTTCGCAAAAGGAATAGGTTCATTGTTTTGTGCATTAAAGATGCGGCCTTTGATCCTGGCCTCCTGCGAAAACAAAGTTCCGAGAGAAAACAGTAGCAATATGGTTAAAAGCTGTTTGATAATTAAGGTTTTTAGTTAAACAAAGCTATAAACACGAGAATACGTGAAATGTTCACATAACCTATTCTTCCTTGGTTTTTTTGGAAAGATAGGGCATGGTGAGTGTACAGTCAGCATGTTTGATAAGATAATAACCCAGGGAAAGCGCAACCAGCATAACACCCATACCGATCAACATGCCATAGGAATATTTATCCAGGTCCATGACAATGATCTTTCTTGCCAGTGCAATGATAGCCACCAGAATCACAATCTCAACGTGCACGACATCATCTTTCAGGTAAATTTTAATGGTGTCGAGCAACTCTATCCCGATCAGTACGATAAGGATACTGCCTAACAGGCCCATCATCATTTTTTCATCGAGGATATGGAATGGTTCGTCGGTAAGGTAGATG
>JAZBOU010000030.1:0-30662 GCA_036351275.1 Bacteroidales bacterium | reverse complement strand
TTGAATATGAAGTTAAATCATATTATCTTTGTATTGCCTTTTACTAAATCAAAAAGACTAAACTAATCATGAAAAAATCGCTCCCGCTAACCCTGATTCTATTCTTTGCCATTCTCTTTGCCCATAGTGGTGAATGGATCAATATAAGCAGTGAACAGAACACTGAGGCAAAGATAAACCTGGTCTCATCTGACTTTAGCAACAGTCGAATCTCATTTACAATACCCGGATTTGAACTTGTTGAGGTTGAAACACCCCAGGGCCCTGCCTATCAACTTTTGCTTGAAAATGCAAGTCCATTGCTGGATAAAGGGGGCCCTGACGTGCTTAAAGTAACTGCCAGTGTTATTATTCCCGACCTGGCAGGAATGGATGTACGTGTGCTGTCATCTGAGTTTACAGAATACGAAAATATCCTGATCGCACCTTCCAAAGGAAACCTGTACCGTGATGTTGACCCGAATACTGTTCCTTTCTCTTTCGGGGAAACTTATGAGGCGGATGAATTCTTTCCCGGGAAACTTGCCGAACTGCGTGATCCTTATATTATCCGGGATTATCGCGGGCAAACAGTAGTGGTATATCCCTTTCAGTATAATCCAGTAAGCAAAATACTCAGGGTTTATCACAGCATGGAGGTGGAAGTTTTCAAGGCGAATGACAATGGCTCAAATCCCTTGATCCGTGAAAAGATGCCTGAAAAGATATCGATTGAATATGCTGCCATTTACGACATGCATTTCCTGAACAACACCCAGGGCTTAACGGACTATACCCCGGTCAGCGAGCATGGCAACATGCTTATCATTTCTTATGGTGATTTTATTCCTGCAGTTCAGCCGTTGGCCAACTGGAGGATACAGACCGGTACTCCCTGCGAAATTGTGGATGTGGCAAGCATCGGAAGTTCGGCACAGATAAAATCATACATTGCCGATTATTACAATACCAACGGCCTGACCTTTGTACTGCTGGTTGGGGATGCACAGCAGGTCCCTACTTCCTACTCAAGCGGAGACTCGGACAATAACTACGCCTACATCGTGGGCAATGATCATTATCCCGATGTATTTATCGGACGTTTCTCTGCCGAGAATATTACGCACGTTGAAACCCAGGTGAACCGTACCTTAGAGTATGAACAAAACCCGGATATGGGTTTTAACTGGTTCGACAGGGCGACCGGGATTGCCTCTGATCAGGGACCCGGCGATGACAATGAATACGATTATGTACATATCCGCAACATTCACGACGATCTTTTAAACTTCACTTATACTTACGCAGCAGAGCTTTTTGACGGAAGCCAGGGTGGAAACGATGCACCCGGAAACCCATCACCTGCCACTGTTGCTGTTGAGGTAAATGCAGGAACCGGCATTATCAATTATACCGGCCATGGCAGTACAACTTCCTGGGGATCCTCCGGTTTTTCCAACAGCGATGTAAACTCGCTCACGAACAACCACATGTGGCCATTTATCTGGTCCGTAGCCTGTGTGAACGGCAATTTTGTCGGAAACACTTGTTTTGCGGAAGCCTGGTTACGTGCTACCAATGCCGGTGAACCCAGCGGTGCCGTAGCAACCATGATGTCGACCATCAACCAGAGCTGGAATCCGCCTATGTGCGGTCAGGATGAAATGGTCGATGTGCTGGTGGAAACTTATCCTTCCAATATAAATCGCACATTTGGTGCTGCATCCATGCATGGTTGCATGCAAATGAATGATGAGTACGGTTCAGGTGGCGATGAAATGACTGATACCTGGGTATGCTTCGGTGACCCTGCTTTACATGTCAGGACGGCTATGCCGCAAACCATGGCAGCTACCTATATGCCCACCCTCCTGATCGGAATGGACTATTTTGAAATTACATCAAATGCAGAGGGTGGAACTGCCTGTCTCAGTGAAGATGGAAATATCATTGCTTCCGGCATTATCGAAGGTGGTACCGTAACCCTCAGTTTCCCTGCACTTACCGACCCGACCTCCCTGACGCTGACCATTACCGGATTCAATTTCCTCCCGCATATCAACCAGATCGATGTTGTTCCCGGAAATATGCCTTTCCTCGTTTTTGATGAAGCTCATGTCATAGATGAGAACGGAAACAATAACGGCAACCTCGATTTCGGCGAGTCGGTTAGCTATACTATCGACCTCTATAACCTGGGCGGGGTTGATGCACTGGATGTGAACGTTCAGCTATCTGCAAATGATCCTTACGTTACCATCACAGATGACAACGAGGTTTACGACCTTATCCCTGCAGGACAAACGGCAGGAATGACAGAAGGATTTGCACTGGAACTTGCATCAAACACGCCGGATCAACACATTATAGAATTTACCATTACCGCCAGCGATGCAGATACCACCTGGATCATGCAATTCGAGGATATGGTTTATGCACCGATCCTGAATATTGGCCAGCTTGTGGTTGATGATGCGAGCAGCAATAATAACGGCAGGCTCGATCCCGGTGAAACCGCCCTCATTAAGGTACAAAACGATAACATTGGTCATTGCCCTGCAGAAAATACGATTGCAACACTTACCTCCACCAGCCAGTATCTGAATATCCTGAATAGCAGCTATATTATTGGTAATATGGGCACTTTTGGTTACTCCTGGGCAGAGTTTGAAGTTGAAGTTGATGCTGATGCACCTGACGGAGCAGCATTTGCCGATTTCTACTATGAACTGGTCAGTGGCGACTTCATTGAAACAGCTGAGTTCACTGAAAAGATCGGCCTGATCTATGAAGACTGGGAAACAGCCGGTTTCGCCAAATTCGACTGGCTTAACGGAGGTGACCAGCCTTTTGAAATTACCAATATCTATCCATATGAGGGAGCTTATATGGCAAAATCAGGTAGCATCGACAACAATGAGGAAAGTTCTCTTTCAATCAATGTAGACGTAATGTTACCGGATTCTCTGACCTTTGCGCTTAAAACATCATCGCAGTTAAACCAGGATGTTTTAAAATTTTATATCAACAATTCACTGCAGGGAGAATGGTCCGGTATTGGCGGATGGAGCAGGGTCTCTATCCCGGTCGAACCCGGCAATTACACTTTCAAATGGATCTATGAAAAAGATGGTTCCGGAATGTCAGGGAGCGACTGTGCGTGGATCGACTTTATAACATTTCCTCCCTTGCTTACACTTACCTGTTATGCAGGACCGGATGATTATACGTGTGACCAGGGGGATTACCAGTGTGCCGGGGAAGCAACAAATTTCGTTGCTGTTGAATGGTCTACATCCGGCGACGGCACCTTTGACGATGCCAACACACTGGATGCACTATACACTCCAGGTCCAACTGATATTTCCAACGGAGATGTTGTTCTGACACTTACAGCCGAAGATCCTGACGGTGCTTTTGCAGATGATGAAATGACCCTGCAGCTTCTGAGCATCCCGGAAATTGCTTCCATGCCGGAAGGGCCGGATGTTGTGAACCTTTATACAACAACAAGTTCCGAATATACTACTGATCCTGTTCCATATGCCGACCATTATGCGTGGTCCGTTGAGCCTGCCGATGCCGGTACATTTTACGGGATGGCTACAACAGGTACCATCGAATGGAATGCTTCATTCCAGGGCACGGCAACCATCAGGGTCAAAGCCGTGAACGCCTGTGGCGAGGGAGAATACTCTCAGGGCTATGATGTAACTGTCGACATCTTTACCGCTGTTGCAGAACTGGGCACAGATAGTGAATTCAGGATATGGCCGAATCCCGGAACAGGGAACTTCAACGTAAAAGCCTCCGTGAATCACTCGGGCAACTACAAGATCCATGTATACAGCCTGACCGGAACTGAAATGATCCCAGCCATTGAAACATACATTGATGGCGAACAAACAATGAAGATCGACCTTTCAACTTTGGCTGAAGGCATTTACTTTGTCGTGATCGAAGGACAAGGAGAAAAAGTGATCGAAAAACTTATTGTGACTAAATAATACAACTACTGCCTTCCGTAAAAACGGAAGGCAGTTTCTTTTAAAATCAATTTCTTAGCAATGAAAAAAACTCGAATGGCAATGATTTTGTGCATTGCCTTGCTTATTAGCACCACCGCAGTAGCCCAGAACAGCATCAGGGTTTCAGATATGCCAAATAGCGGACTTTCTTTCGACAGGAATGACTTTTCCGCCCTGTCAGGCAGTTTGGACATACCCGAGTTCACTGCCGTACCGGTAAACACGGAAAGAGGTATGTTTACCCGGATCTCCATTCCGGGAAACACCGGGACAAATGTATTTGGTAGTCCGGAAATGCCTGCTTACCGCAAACTCATACGTGTACCCTTAGGGGCCCAGGCCATCGTGAACATTACAGATATCCGGTATGAGGATATCGACCTTGGAAAGGAAGGATATCCCCACCCTGTTTACCCTTCACAGCCCCCAAGGAGCAAGAGCCTGGACCAGCATGAGTTCGTATACGACCAGGTCGCATATCAGCTGGATGCTTTCAGTGAACATGAAACGCTCAGTGTGGAAATGCTGGGTATTCTTCGTGACAAACGCATTGCCAGGATAAACTTCGTACCCTTTGCCTACAATCCCACAGAGCACATATTAAGGGTTTATTATCACATCGAATTCACGGTCGAATTTCAAAATGCCGATGTGCAGGCAACGCTCGCACTGGAAGAAAAATACGCATCGATCTGTTTCACTTCGGTTAATAAAAGCCTGGCCAATGTTGAATCCCAGCAACTCAAGGAAAACTTCATGAGGTATCCCGTCAAGTATCTGATCATCTCCGACAGGATGTTTGAAAGCCAGTTGCAGCCTTTCATCGAGTGGAAAACCCAAAAAGGGTTTATGGTGGTTGAGTCTTATACCGATGAATCGGCCGTGGGAAACACCCTTTCATCGATCAAGGCATATATCCAGGGTTTATATGAATCAGGAACAGCCGAAGACCCTGCACCTTCATACGTACTTTTCGTTGGAGACGTGCAACAAATTCCAGCCTGGGATAACGGAAACGGAGAAACGGACAGAAACTACTGTGAGTTCACCGGCGACCTGTTTCCTGAGATCTATTACGGGCGGTTCTCTGCTCAAAACACAACACAGCTTCAGCCATACATCGATAAAACATTACAGTATGAAAAATACACCATGCCAGATCCATCTTATCTCGACGAGGTAGTGATGGTCGCCGGCATGGACGGTTCACACGGATATGACTGGGCTAATGGCCAGATCAATTACGGGACCATCAATTATTTTAATCCCGATCATGGCATACAATCACACACATACCTCTATCCTAACTCAGGTCCGAGTGCGGCCCAGATGCGCCAGGATATCAGCGAGGGTGTTTCCTTCGGGAATTATACGGCTCATTGCAGCCCGAGTGGATGGGCTGATCCGTCATTCCAGCTGCAACACATTCCTGACCTGCAAAACCAGGATATGTATTGTGTGCTCGTCGGGAACTGCTGTTCTTCCAGTGAATATGCTCAAAATGAATGCTTTGGGGAAGCTATTGTCCGTACTGCAAATAAGGGGGCAGTGGGCTATATCGGAGGTTCCAACAGCACCTACTGGGATGAAGATTATTATTTCGGTGTAGGTGTGGGAACGATCTCTCAAAATCCTCCTTCTTATGCAGAAACAGGCCTGGGCTATTACGACCGGGCCTTCCATGATCATGGTGAGGAGTTCGGCGAATGGTATGTCAGCGGTGATGAAATGATCTTTGCCGGAAACCTGGCGGTTTCTGAAAGTGGATCATCCCGTGAAGAATACTACTGGGATATTTATAATTATATAGGCGATCCTTCCCTCATGGTATATTTCTCCAATCCTCCGGTGATAGCAGTCAGCTATGAGCCCCTTCTTCCTTTGCAATCAACTTCATTCACCGTTACCACGGAAGCATACGCCTATGTTGCCCTGAGCCTCGACGGGGAGCTTCTGGGGTCGGCCCTGGCCAATGAAAATGGGATCGCAGTGCTGGAATTTGCCCCACTTGCTGAAATGGGCGATGGTGATGTAGTTGTTACCAAACAGAACGGTCAACCCTATTTGGGTACAGTTCTGATCTCATCACCTGACGGGCCCTACCTGATGCTTGATGATGTTGCAATAGAAGATGACGGTAACCAAAATGGCAAGGCCGATTTCGGAGAATCAATTCAACTCAGCCTCAGCCTTGAAAATGCCGGAAACGGTGAAGCCCTGAGTACTGTAAGTGAATTGATCGGAAGCGATCCGTATCTGACCATTAATAAGGATTCACACAACTGGCCGGATATCCCGGGGCAGGCAACGGTGACCGAAGACGGTGTTTTTGGCATCGATGTAGCAGAATACATCCCTGACCAGCACACGATAAGCTTTGAAATAGAACTTACTTCGGCCACAAAGGAAACATGGATGTATGATTATGATCTCGTTCTGAATGCACCCGTACTCACGGTTGAATCAATGCTGATCGACGACAGCCAGAGCGGCAATGACAATGGGCGTCTTGACCCGGGTGAAACTGCCACTATTCTGGTCGTAAACAACAATACCGGGCATTCCCCGGCGCCAAACACAATGGCGTCACTTGTTTCCAATAGCCAGTATCTTAGCTTTACAAGCAATACATTTGAACTTGGAACCCTGGGGATGCTGGGGAAACCCTATGCCGAATTTGAAGTTGAAGTTGATTCTGACGCCCCGGATGGTGCTGCGTTCGCAGAATTCACATACACTGTTTCATCCGGTCCATATATGGCAACAAAACAATTCAGGAAAAAGATCGGCCTCATCATTGAAGATTTCGAAACCGGTGATTATACCAAGTTTGATTGGGAAATGGGAGGAAATCAGGATTGGAATGTTACAGGTAATTACCCCTTTGAAGGAGAATACTCTGGAATTTCCGGTGATATTTCTGATAATGAGCAATCAGAACTCAGCATAGAAGTAGATGTAATGATCGCTGATACACTTTCCTTCATGTGCAAGGTCGCTTCTTTGCTGGATAGCGACTACCTGCGCTTTTATATCGGTAATTCGATGGAAGGCGAGTGGTCGGGCATCGGTGCCGGATGGCAGGAAATAAAGATCTTTGTTCCAGTTGGTGTACACACCCTGAAATGGGTATATGAAAAAGATGGAGGCGGGTTCGCCGGAGCTGATTGTGCATGGCTCGATAATATCATCCTGCCACCGCTCATGACACTGACATGCTATGCCGGCCCGGATGATTACACCTGCACCGGCAGCGATTACCAGTGCGACGGACAGGCTACCGACTGGGTCGCCGTTGAATGGACCACCGACGGAGACGGAAGTTTTGACGATGCCGGAATACTGAATCCGGTATATAGCCCGGGCACCAACGACATCGCCGAAGGATCAGTACAGCTAACCATGGCTGCCGAGGATAGTGAAGGTGCAGTCGTTGACGATGTTATGACACTTTCTGTGATGGATGCACCGGACATTCCAGAAACACCTGATGGACCTGATTTCGTGAACCTGTATTATACCACAGAATCGCAATATACTACGGATCCGGTTCCTTTTGCCGGCTCATATGAATGGGCTGTTGAACCTGCTAATGCGGGCAGTATTACCGGCATGGCAGCAACAGGCACTATTACATGGAACCAATCTTTCCTTGGGACGGCAACAATCTCGGTGAAAGCCGTGAATAGTTGCGGAGGTAGTGAATACTCCCAGGGATTTGATGTAACTGTGGACAATTTTACCGCAGTTGGTGAAATAAGGGAAGAAAAAGCACTTGCCATCTACCCTAACCCGAACAAGGGAAGCTTTACCATTGAGATGACAGGCAAAGATTATGGTACCATTGAAGTAAGCATATATGATATCAGCGGAACCATCGTTTACCGCCAGGAAAATATCAGCGGCGACAATGGATACAACGGACAGATCAATATGAATAGCTGTGCCCGCGGGATGTATTTTGTTAAAGTAAGTTACAAAGACGGGGTATTCGTTGAGAAGCTGTTACTTAATTAGTAATGGTATCACGTATTACGTACTATGTATTGCGATGAACTATTCGTAATGCCCTGTACGTAATATGTGATACTATTTATTGAATCAACAAGCTGCAGCCCCTTATATCCGAATGGTCGGTACGGCCAAGCACTTCAAAACTCCCGTCGGGATGAAGTTTTCCCATATCCTGGGTTTCAATGAATGCACAGGAATGGATGTTTGCAAGGTCTATTATGTTTATGGCCCCGGTTTTGCCGGGTGGAAAAAGACTGAACGGGTCCTGTATATCACGGATCATTACCTTCATCCATGGCGGGCAAACCAAATTCCCGTCCGCAATGGCATATGCCTGTGAAAGCAACTCGGTCATGCCATACTCCGTATGAACATTTTTAATTCCGAAGGCCTCTTTCAGGCTTGCATGTAATTCCTCCCGCGTTATCTCCTCACGACGGCCTTTCATGCCTCCTGTCTCCATTATGATGATGTTATCGCCCATGGGAAAGGAAAATTTCTCTGCAAGATCAAGCAAGGCAAAAGAAACACCAATCAATAGCGTTTTTACCTTGCTGTGTGAACAGCGCCTGAGTATTTCAGCAAGTAAATCCAGGTCATCAAGAAAAAATCCACTCTCGGGGTGATTCCCTTGCTTAATGAGTGAATCAACCATATAAACCAGCGATGAGCCCTTTCTTTCAAGGTATGATGGCAACAGGGCAAGTATTCGGTATTCTGCCGGATCGCCATACACCATTCTGAAACCCTTGAGGAAACTTTCATGGTATATGTTCAGGTCTTTAACGAAATGCCTGGCGGGCAACATCCCTGTGGTGCCACTGCTGGAGAAGATGGCCTCTTCATTAAAATCCCCTGTAATGACTTTTTCTGTTTTAAAAAAACCTATCGGCAGGAACGGGATACCTGAACAATCATCAATGGCCATTATATCCGTGCCGAGATGTTCCAGGTACCGGCTGTACACCCGATTTCTCCCGGCCTGGTAACGAAATATTTCCAAAGCCAGTTCGTTAAAAGAATCAGGGTCGCTAATCCGGAAGATCCCGGCTTGCATTGCTGATATTTGATCCCTGTCAGACAATTAATTTTTGTAATTTTAACTCCTATACTTCTTGTATGAAGCTAAATTCAAAAATACGCTTATTTCTTATCATCCTATCTGTGGCCGTATCCGGCTCCTGTAAAAAAGTGGAGAAATTTCCCGATACGCCCAGGATAGAATACAAGAGTTTTACAAGGATCTTCAATCCCGACCTGGAAATATACGACCGGGGCGTTTTGCACTTCAGTTTTGAAGATGGCGACGGCGATATCGGGCTGAACAGCAAGGATACCCTGCCACCTTTCAATGCCGGCTCTCCCTACTATTACAACCTGGTCATAACCTACTATGAGATGCAAAACGGTGAACTGCTTGAAGTCCCCATCCTCTGGTTCAATCCGCAAACCGAGCAATACGATACCCTTTCGCTCAGTTCACGCATCCCAAACCTGACTCCCGATGGTGTGAATAAAGCCATCAGCGGTGAGATCTTTGATACCCTCTTTATATACAATTTCAACTCCGATTTTGATACGGTCAAGTTCGATGCGCACATCTTCGACAGGGCCTTGAATGAGAGCAATACCATATCCACACCCCTCATTATCAGGCAGTAACAAATTTCTTAACGTTGGCTTAACACAAAGATAACTTTTTATTAAACGATTAAATTGCGTTTTTTATTCGTGCAGGTATAATTTTGCAGCATAGAAAACTAAACCCATGAAAAAGTTATTCGTTTTAATTATTGCACTCTGCGTTGGATTCGGAATCAGCTACGCAGAAAATGATGAGAACACTCAAAATCCGGCTGCTACCACAAGTATGAGCGGTAAGGTGATCGATAAAATCACTGGTGAAACACTTGCCGGCGTAATGGTAGAACTGGAAGGTACCGATAAATATGTATTTTCAGATTTTGATGGAAACTTCACTTTTGAAGAGTTGAAACTTGCCGAGTACAACCTAACTTTCTCTTTAATTTCATATGAGAAAAGTGAACTTAAGGTTGACCTCAAAAAGAAAGAAACTGTTGAGGTGAAACTCGAAACTGTGAATTAAATATTTAGAACAAAAAATTATACTTAAGACAAACCAGCTGGTTTGTCTTTTTTTTATTGATCACAGATTTATCTCCCGGAGATTCTTTTATTATAGTAACTTTGTTATACGTACTGAAACCATTAAAGATGAAGAAAACAGCGTTATTAATCCTCCTGTTGCTTACTGCATTTACTATGCTTGGCCAGGATATTGAGATCAAAAATGGAAAGCATTATAAAGGTGATAAGCTGTATACAGGAAAGTATCTTGAGTATTATGATAACGACAATATAAAGCTGGAAAAAGAGATCAGGAACGGTGTTGAGCACGGCGATACCTATTATTATTATGAAGATGGAACAAAGAAAGAACATCAATCATTCAAGAAAGGCAGTAATCATGGTATCTGGGAAAGCTGGTCACCGGATGGGATAAAAACCGCTGAGGCCTCATATAAGAGCGGGAAGAAGGATGGTCCATGGTACATCTGGGATGAAAATGGCACCAAGCGCTATGAAATGTATTACAAAAAGGGAAACAAAACCGGCCATTGGAAGATGTGGAACGAAAAAGGCGAACTAACGATGGAACGGAACTATTAAAAATATATCGCCTCTTCAGGCGGAGCTTTCCTGCTCCGCTTTTTTTATGCTCTATTCTCAGCATATACAGCCTTAGAAAATATTTATGCTTAATTTTGTGCGTTTCTGCGCATTGCCGGCTCTCAAAGTACAATTCACGGCATTAAAAAGCGTTGGACTTTTAAAATAAATACATGGTCCTTAACATTAAAAACATACTACCATATCTACTGATCCTGAATATCATATTCATCTCATTGCCCGGAGACCTCCAGGCCCAGCGGGCTGATCGAAAGGATAAGAAGAATGATAGGCAGGACAACACTGCTATATTTCTCGAAGCCAACAGTGAAAAACTTCTCGGGAACCTCGTTAAGGCAAAAGGGCTCTTTCTGCAATGCCTTGAACTGGATCCGTACGATGCCGCCTCCATGTATGAACTTGCCCGGATAGAACGCGTCAACAATAATTCTGGTCTGGCCCTTGAGTGGGCTGAAAAAGCAGTTCAATTTGCTCCTGAAAATGTATGGTATTTAAAGCTGCTTTCTGAATTGTACCAGGAAAACATGGAGTTCGAAAAATCCATTGAAGTATCTGAAAAACTGGTAGAACTTCATCCCGAGAACCTCGAGTACCTATACGACCTTGCCCTGACCCACCTGCTTGTCGGGAACTATCGCAAGTCGATCGAAACTTACAACAGGATAGAAAATATCATAGGCATCACCGAAGAGATCTCCTTACAGAAACAAAAGATCTGGATGAGGCTTGATGAGCCTGAAAAAGCCATTGAGGAAATAGAGGCGCTCTGCACGGCCTGGCCCAATGAAATGAGGTTTAAATCCATTCTGGCCGAACTTTACCTGTCGAACGGAAAGGAGGATGAGGCCCTGCAAATCTATCTTGAGATATCCGAAAAAGACCCGAATAACGCTTACATACAGATCACCCTGAGCGATTACTATCGCAAGCAGGGTGACACTGAAAAGTCATTGAAATACCTGAAACGTGGCTTTGCCAATCCTTACCTCGACATCGACACCAAGGTACAGATACTCCTGGCCTATTTCACAGCGGAGGAATACTACGAAGAACAAAAAGAGGATGCAGCCGAATTGGCCCGCATCCTGGTCGAAACACATCCTGATAATCCGCGGTCATATAGCATACTGGCTGATATACACTATCAGAATGAAGAGTGGAAAGAAGCCAGGCAAGCTTTGCGGAAAGTAGTGGAACTGGATCCCAGCAATTATATCGTATGGGAACAGCTGCTTTTTACCGAGTCAAACCTTTCCGATTTCGAGGCCATGCGCAAAGTTAGCCGCCAAACGATCGAACTCTTCCCCCAGCAACCCCTGCCATACCTCTTTGCTGCCGTTGCGAGCTATAACTTCGAGGATCATGAACAAATGATACGCGACCTGGAAACCGGTATTCAATATGTTGTTAGAAACGACCTGTTGCTGGCTGAGTTCTACAACTACCTGGGGGATGCATACCACCAGACCGGGCAGGACAAAAAAGCCTTCGAGGCATATGAAGCCAGCCTCAAGATCAAACCCGATAACTCCATCGTGCTGAATAATTATGCGTATTATTTATCTTTAAGGGGCGAACAGCTCGACCGCGCAAAAAAAATGGCCTTAAAAGCAAATGAGCTTGATCCGGGAAATTCATCCAACCAGGATACGTATGGCTGGGTTTTGTATAAGCTGGGTGAATATGAAGAAGCCCTGGAATGGATAGGTAAGTCAATAGAAAATCATAAGGTCGACAATGCCGAAGTACTTGAACATTATGGCGATGTACTATATAAACTGGGCAGGACAACAGAAGCCCTTGAATATTGGAAAAGAGCGCTGAAAGCGGGTGAAGGAGGCTCAGATCTGCTTGAGAAGAAAGTCAATGAGGGCACATTATATGAATAGACCATTACAGGCAAAGCAGGCAGTGACACGGGCAAGCGTTTACCTTGTACTGCTGGTGCTTGTGAACATTATTGGGGGATGCTCGAGCAAGCGCCAGATCATTAAAGAACCCCTGAAAGAAGCGGGATCGACATATTTGCTTGAAAAACTTGCAGAAAATGAACTTAAGTTCGATTGGTTCTCTGCTAAATTTTCCATAGATTATATCTACGACAAAAAGCTGACTGAATTCAAAGGCCAGATCAGGATCAGGAAAGACAGCATCATCTGGCTGTCGTTTTCTCCTGCACTGGGTATTGAGATGGCCAGGCTGAAGATCACCAACGATTCGGTATTCTTCATGAATCGCATTAACAAGACTTATCTTAAGGGCGATTATAAGTTCATAAACGATTACCTGCAAACCAATATCGACTTCGATATCTTACAATCGTTTGTCATTGGCAATGATTTCCAGTTTTACGAAAAAACCAGGTTCAGAGCCTTTATCGACAACCAGGAATACCGGCTTTCGACCATGGAGCGGCATAAACTTAAAAACTATGTCAAACAGGATGAAACCATCAAGGCATTCATCCAGAATATCTGGCTCAATCCTGATAATTTTAAGATCACAAGAGTAAATATCAGGGAGTTCAACAATGACAAACGGCTGGATGCCCTTTATGGTAATTTTAAAGAACATGAAGGTCAGTTGTTCCCATTTGATATTATTTTCGAGATCACGGCTGATGAAAAGATCATCGTTGAGGTGGATTATTCAAGGATCACGATTGGAGAGGCATTAAGCTTTCCGTTCACCATTCCGTCAAAATATGAGAGGATATACTAAATGAGGGATGATAGCATCCATATCCCTTTTGCATGCCGCATAATCTTTCCGGTACTTTTTCTGGCGTTTTTGATCCCTGCCGGGATGCAAGGACAGAACAGGAAAACAGACCTGCAAAACGAGAAGAAGCAGATTGAGGCAGAAATGGCATATACCAATCAGCTGCTATCGAAAACAAGGGCCAATCGCCAGAGCAGCATGGACGTGCTGGCCATCCTCCAGCAGAAGATCCGGCAGCGGGAACGCCTTATAAGCACACTAAAAGCACAACTGGTCCTGATCGAACAGGATATTGAGCTTACCGACGACAGCATTTTCGGACTTTCGGTGGAATTAAAGAAACTTAAAGAAGAATATGCGAAAATGATATATTATGCCAACCGCAACCGCAATGCTTACGACAGGCTGGTCTTTATTTTTTCTGCCGATGATTTCAACCAGGCATACCGTAGGATCAGGTATTTCCAGCAGTATTCAGCTTACAGGCGTACGCAGGCTAGCCTGATCACATCTACGCAGGATGAACTGAGCAGGAAGGAACTGGATCTGGAACAGCAGAAAGCTGAACAGCAAAACCTCCTGGCAAGGGAAGAAAGTGAGAAAACACAGCTGGAAAAAGAAAAACTTGAGGTGAACCAGACGGTCACCGACCTGGGACAGAGGGAACGGCAATTAAAAACTGATCTTCAGGCAAAGGAAAAAGCCGTGGCAAAGCTTGATAAGGCCATAGCGGATATTATTGCCGAAGAGATCAGGCTGGCGGAGGAACGTGCCAGAGCTGAAGCGGCATCAACGACTACAAGCAGTGGCGGGTTTGCTCTAACACCGGAAGAAAAACTACTCTCCGAAGACTTTGCAAACAACAAAGGCAAGCTGCCGTGGCCTATCGAAAGAGGTGTTGTGTCCAGCACTTTCGGTGAACATCAGCATCCTGTGCTGAAAAGGGTTAAGGTGAACAACAATGGTATCGACATATTAACTTCAGAAGGAGAATATGCACGCGCTGTTTTTAACGGTGAAGTAACCAGGGTCATCTCCGTTCCGAACTTTAACAATGTGGTGATCATCCGCCATGGTGAGTTCCTCTCAGTATATTCAAACCTGGATGAAGTGCTTGTGAGCAAAGGCCAAAAGGTTTCCACCAAAGAAAGAATCGGCAAGGTCTACACCAATCGCACCGAAAATAAAACAAAGTTGCATTTTGAGATCTGGCAGGCCAAGGAATTAAAAAACCCTGCCCTCTGGCTTGCTGGCAAATAAGCTTACCTTGCAGTTTTAACCACCTTGAGGCGATCGCTAATATTATCTCCCCTTATTTCAATAATATAAATTCCTGAAGATAAAGAAGGGGTATCCCTTTCGATGCTATGTTCTCCCTTTGCATAATGGCCTTGCCATGCATCAACCCGTTCTCCTGAAAGGCTGTATATACTAAACCGAAGTTCAGCAACTTCATTTAATGCTATTCTGAGGATGATCTGTTCAGTAAAGGGGTTGGGGTAGGCATTCTTCAGAACCGTTTTTTCTGTCTTCTCGTCAATACCGGTATCATCAACCACATTAAGCTCGAACACCAGCGGGATTATCCATCCACCGGCATCCCTTATCTCCAATGTGCTGTAATAGGTTCCCAGGGCAAGGCCAGCAGTATTGATACCGAAGACGAGGTTATCATGGCCATATGCCGCTAAATTTCCTCCTGAAGGATAAAGTGCGATCCATTCAGGCAAGGTAATGAAACCGCAATCGTAGGCAAGTTCAAAGCCTGCAAGGTTCGAAAGCAGGATCATGCTGTTTGCGGCGGTATCCTGGCCAAGATAAATGATCAGGGTATCCATTTCAACAAGCATGCGAGGAGCAAGGAGTGCTTTCAGCGCGTGATCCACATTCAGCCTTCCTCCGGAAACACATAATGTATCGAATCCCTGGAGTGTATCAACATTATCCAGGATAATGTCTTTCAGAAAGCTTGCGGCTTCCGCGGGATCCTGTTCATATTTCTGCAGGAACTGCTCATCTGCCGCAGCAAATAACAGTCCAATGCTGCCTGATAACTGTGGAGCGGCCAGGGAAGTTCCCGTGGTATAACCATAGGTATTGTTCGGTCTGGTGGATAGAATGCCGGTACCCGGAGCTCCCAGGTCAATAGATACAGGGCCCCATGCTGCTATATTATACTTCGCGTCGTTCTGTGTCGTATTGGTTACCCCGATCAGGTAATCAGTGTCAAAATTTGTGGGTACATCCCCTACCATATCCACATTGGATTCATGATTCATGGTCGCAGCTGAGCTCAGTATGCCCAGGCTTCCCAGCGAATCGTACATCATACCCCAGATGGGATAATTTCCGGGGTCGGCAAAATCAACACCGAATGAACCGTTAGTGACAACCACGAAGGCGCCTTTTTCCCCATTCGTTTCTTCATAAAGGGAGCGCATCTTGTATACATAGGAAAAAGCAGCCACCACTGTCGATTCGAAAGTAGATGAACCTGCTATGGGCATTACTTTGCAATTCCATCCAACCCCGCTTATGCCGATCCCGTTGTTCCCAACGGCTCCGGCAACACCTGCAACGCGCGTCCCGTGGCTTCTCTCAGGGATATCCCCGCTGGCCGAAAAAGCGTTCCAGCCGTCATAATCGTCGATATAACCATTGTTATCATCATCAATGCCATTTCCGGGAATCTCATTGCTGTTTTTCCAGAAGTTCATGTCTTCATGTTCCAGGTCGAAGCCATCGTCGATCACCGCGATCACAATGCTGTCGCCCAGCATGGTCGTCCCTTCATTCACATTGATCTCCCATGCCTTGGTGGCATCAATATCGGCATCTATAACACCGCCGCTCTGGCCGATGTTGTACAGGGCCCATTGCATGGCAAAGCTGGGATCATCCGGTAATACATCCCTCAGATTGATGTAGTGATCGTGCTGTACTTTTTCGATCCACTTCTCTTTAACCAGTGAACGGACCAATGCTTTCCCATCAATGCCCTCATCATAGCTGCAAAGCCAGATGCCAAGATCTTCAGAGAGGCATCGCTCGGGCTTAAGACCGGCATATTCAAATAATTCAGCCAGGTGGGCAGGATCCTCTTTAAATTCTTTATTGAGAAGAATGATGAGTTTACCGGGAACGATATGATCATCCTGGGCATGGGTATATCTTGTAACAGAAAAGAGTATAATAAAAGAAAGTATTGATACAAAAAGTTTCATCTATTCAAAGGTAGTAAAATGCTCATATAGATTGAAGTGAGATATTTTTCTGTCCTTAACTCAATACAATTCGATTATGATGTCATCATACCAAAGTTCATTCCCTCCCTGATTCCATATGTACATTGAAAACTTGTAATTATCATCTTTCAATGATGGTAAGAAGTACATGAGGTTGAAATCATTCCAATGACCCTTGATTTTATTAAATGACGCAAGATCAAATAATTTATAATATTCTTGCACATCTGCAACTTTTATGGAAACGACCAGATATGAATTTGTAATAGCATTCTCTGAAAGAACTCTTCCAGAAACAAGAAGCAGCCGGCTTTTCCCAATCAAATATGGAAATTCTCCAGGCTTATAGGTCATCCCAAAATCAGTATTGGCTGATAAATACCCAACTGTATCTCTCCTATAAGTAACATCATCGTACAATATGTTCTTCCAAGCGCTATTTGTTGCTGATTTATAGATCAAAGAATCTTTGAATATAATATCATCTTCTTCAATACCCAGCCAGTTTATTAGGTTTATATTTTCGGAAGTATTTTCCCTTTGGCAAATAGTTATCTTACCATTACTGCCGATAATCTTTAGTTCATCAATAATTTGAGGGCAGTTAACATAAATATCTGAAAGGAAAAATTCATTCTGGTATACAATATAATCGTAATCCCAATCTATCGATTCAGCAATATTTTCCTCACTTGTATTCATTATTGCATATCCTGACCTGTCCATAAGAATGAATGGGATATTTGGTGCATACGCATCCAGAACCATCAGCTTGGACTCATGTTTTATCTCTAAGGAATCAAGGAAAACATTTGCCCCCTTAAAATTTTCAATAGTCATGCGCGCCCTATTCCAGAAACCAAATTCCCCTCTCTCATTATATATATTTTTTGAAGATAGAACAGTCGGAATTGATAATCCGATTGCTATTAGAATATAAAAATATACTGCGTTCTTGAATGAAGCTGTTGGAATAAAATGGATTATGACCGAAATAGATACTATTATGGGTATGAAAAAAGTATCTAGAAAATAATAATCATGAACTTCGAATTGTCTAAACATAAGAAGCGTATAAGCAAAAATGCCTATAAGTACTATAGCCAAGTAAAGAAGGAAATTTATTCTATAATTCTTTGTACCCCTCCTGCATAACCCAAAAACAACACCGAATATAAAAACGGCACCCATAAGTATATACTGGTACTGTGTAAAATACTGAAAAAGCCACTTTTTTTGAATCACTTTTACTATTGAAATTAATTCTTCCCAAGAACCCGGAACCATTATATCACCCAAAAACATGGACCCATATTGTGATCTCAAAATAGTATTATAAGAAAAGTTAATTGAAATTATCAATATGGAAAACAGTACCGGGATCAATGCAATCCACCTAAACCTAAAACTCCTTAAACCAATGAGCATTAAATAGCATCCAAATGCAATTAAATAGGTAGAATATGGTAATCTAATTAAAGATGCAAGAGTTAAAAAAACTATACCCCACCAAACATACTTTGCATTATCGGTTTTGAAATATTTAGCTAAGAAATATATACCAACAAAAGTAAGGCTAAGTGCATTTGCAGTAGGTATTAATCCAATTTGATAAAAAAGAAAAACAGGAGAAAAAGCTACAAAAAAAAGCATAAATAAAGCCTTTCCTTGATGCTCTGTCAATAGTAAAAGAGTTTTATAAAAGAATAGTAATCCTAACAAAGAAAGCAAAAAGACAAAAATCCTAAAAACAGCCAGGTTGTGTGTGTGTGTGTGTGTGTGTGTGTTGAACCGCCTGTTAAATCAATTATTCCGGCAATGATATACTCAATAATGGGAAAATCTGAAGCAGTTATCCTATTATCTGAAGGCCTGGTAAAGTTATCAGGAAACTGCTTATTCATTACATATGTTTGAGGATGAAAAAAATCAAAGCCGTTATCCATAAAGCCAAGTACAAGGGCGTAACGATCAGACTGAGCCCAGGCATGAGTCCTCTGAGGGAATTCATCGAACCTGTCGAAATGAATCCAAGATACTAGTATGATGTAGAAAATGAAGACACTTACAATTAAATACTTTGAGTTCATATGACACTTATAATATTTCAGAATATAAATGTATCAAAAAAACACAGTTTGATGCGGACAAATTGGTTTCTCACCATATGTATGTCGTACCTCGAATTCGCTCGGGATGACAATTTTTTCATCATAAACATAGTTCTCGACTATGTTCGAACATCTGACTAATATGTGACATTTCTTTGGTTTTCGTATTAATTAATATGAGAACGTATTATGTCTACTTACTAGAATGCAGTGATGGCTTATATTATATGGGTTTAACAAATAATTTGGAACGTAGAATGTTGGAACATCAGCAGGGATTTAATAGGAATTGTTTCACCTATGAAAGACGGCCAGTTAATTTGATGTACTATATGATGTTTGATGATATTGATGAAGCTATTTACTATGAAAAGAAACTTAAAACGTACTCCAGGGCAAAGAAAATAGCTTTTTTTTAAAAAAGATTGGGTCGCAATGAGGAAAAATGCTGTATATATTAACCTCAGCTCTCATAAGAATTACCGGGGAAAGGGGTCGAGCGAAGACGAGACCCAATGATTATTCTCCATTGACTTGTCATGCCGAGCAGAGGCGAGGCACATCCGTCTTTCAGAAAAAGTTTGATCAGAACAAGTTTTTCTATAATAAACTGCTATGGTATCAACACCATCTTTCCTGTATATCGCACGCCTTCGGCGATGATGCGAGCGATATAGATCCCGCCGGGTACAGCCTGGCCCTGCTGGTTCGATCCATCCCACTTGAAAGTATAATTGCCCGCTTCCAGTGTTGTAGCAGGTGCAAGTTCATAAATACGCCTGCCACGGAGATCGTAAACAGCGGCATCAACAGATGACCTTTGATCCAGTTTAAAGGGTATATGTGTTATATGGCTGAATGGATTCGGATAAGATTGCAGCTCTTTACCGCTGATATTTGCGGGGAGTTCATCAATACCCGTTGCATCATAGCTTAGCTCGAAAAACTGAAGAATGCTGTCCATGAGGGTTTCCAGCTGGCATGTATCTGAGGATAATAAGCTTCCAAACTCAAAAATGGTTCCGATAGTCTTATAACTTCCTTCGTCATATGCAACTGCCGCACTCTGCGGATAATCCCTCCCGGTGAAAATTGAATATGCGGGGGGTTCCGGAACAAGATAGAAAAGCGACAGGGGGGTCTGTGCCGTATTCTCATAAGCCATACCCTCGGTAAAGGTGCCTTCAACTCCATCAATAATACCAAATCCCAGCGGTTCGGTGACCGTGGTCAAACCAAAACGGTCAAATACCGGAAGATATGGTTGCTGTTGCCAAACAGCCCTTCCTTCCATATATATGTTTCCGCCATTGTCAAGGAAGTCAGAGAGCAATTCTCCCTGCTGCCATGTCAGCGTGTAGCTTGTAAAGAGTTTACCGGTACAGATAAAAACGGATTGATAATTATTAATATAAGTGGGGAAACTGGCAGTATATTCGCTTTCAACCCCCATATCCTGTAGCAGGTTATAGATGCCAAGGCCGGAAGCTACCGACATGTCAAGGTCGATCACATATACCGGGGTTCGCCCGATCCTCAGTGTAAAGCTTTCCTGCGTGAGCATGCCATTATCACTGCTAATGCTGAGTTCGAAGTCGGCTTTTTCACCATGGAGTATAGTTGGAGAAGCGGTGAGGCTAATGTTAAATTCTGTCGTGCCCCATGAATCAATGCTTCCTACATTGTAAGGCTGTGGCGTATTAATTGTAATTCCTTCATGCTGGCACGTTAGCTCAACAGTTGTGTTCTCACTTGCATTGCTGCCCCAGTTGGTCAGCGTTATCGTCAGATCCTCCGTCTGGCCGGGTTCCAGGATATTCATTTCATTATCGATATGATAATCATCGAGATCGATATCCGGGGCCATGCTAAGAATACTGATATCCCGCGAATAATCCAGTCCGTTAGCAGAAGCATCAAGCTTAAGGATCACATTCTGCCCGTCTTCCAGCAATTCACTGCTTTCTAATTCAAAAGCCTGCGGGATAAGCACAGTTTCTCCCGGGTTCAACTGGTCAAGCACATAGGTGTCGCCCGGCAGGCTCATCATGGGATGCTGGCAGCTCAGGTCAAAGACAATATCTTCCAGAAGCTGATCTCCCCTGTTTCTTACGTGCAGGTCGAGATGCAGGATCTCCCCGCTGTTCAGCAAGAGCTCGGGGCTCCCGTCAAGGTAGAGGTCATACTCCAGTTCCTCGGTGATCAGGAAAAGTTTGCCGGCACTAATATGTGCATCATCCACTACGGCCACCTTCACCTGCCTGATCATTCCCTGTTCAGGTTCCACTATTTCCAGCTCGCCTGTTTTTGATAGGGTTACATATCCGGGTGTTGGCACTGGCAAGAACTCAACCATAGTCCCCGAAGGAATGTGGGGGGGGGTCGGAAGTGCAGGAAAACTATAGTTATAATAGTCACCGTCGGATATCCCGGCACTCCATCTTATCGGGTCTTCCAGGGCCATTTCATCGTAATAGAATTCGATCTTCCCGTCGGCATGCAGCGAAACCGCAAAATTGAGTTCTCCCTCTTCTTCGTCCTCAGGTGAATTCTTCCACCTGAAAGTGGCCCTGGTAGAGTCACCTTCATACCAAACGCCTTCATCTCCTCCCGGATGAACAAACATATCCTGGCAAAATAAAGGTGTAACTACTCTTGAGTTCTTGAGAAAGTAATCATTATCGGAAATGTATGACCAGAAATACATGTTCTCGTCGAAAAACAGGTAACCGGAGGAGGAAACCACCACGTTTTTAAATTTATTCCCGTAAAAAGGAAATGAAAAGTCAAGGGTTTTCACGGCAATGCTATCCGGCCAGCTATCGGTGATCAGTTGTTCCTCATCCACATCCGGGAAATCCCCTTCCGTTACATTCATAAGGTAGTTCCTGTCGAGTTTCCACTCATAAGGCTGCAATCCACCGGAAGCTTCAAGTTGAACACTCATATTCTGACCTGCTTCGTACAATGGCAGGTCCTGGGTCACGACCTCAAGATCATATGGGTCGGGTTCGTAAACCAGGGTAAGAAAGGTTTTACCGTTATCCACAATGGGAACATTCTGCTGGTCACATTCGATCTCCGTTATGCCATCCCGGTAATCAAACAAACTGAATGAATTAAGCTGTCCGCTGCCAAGATTGTCCGGATCCTTCTCATCTACCATCAGGAAGAACTTATAGGGCTGTCCGGGTTCAACGTAAGATAGCAGGGGGCTCACATCAAGGCCAAATTCAATTGTCTTATACGATGATGCAGTATCAATGCCCTGCATGTAATGCCACCCGCCCTGATAATTGAAAATGGTAAATGACTGTATATGTTCAGGTCGGTTTGATTCAATATCAGATGATATCCCTGCCTGAATCCTGATACCTTCACGATAATCGTGCTCAAGGTTTACCTTGTAAGTCATCTGGGTTTCATGTCCCTCTTTTGCCTCCAGCACATGCACGGTACTTGACCATATGCCCCCCTGGTAAAAATCCTCTGCAAGCGTTTTGTACATCATATAGCAAAACCCACTGTCAGCCCAGGTTATACCATAACTGTTGCAAAATTTCACACCCCCTATCTCCCAGTCATGTACATCCACGGCACCATCGTTATTGATATCAATATCATTGGTGTAAACACCATCCCCGTTGAAATCATACCTGATAGAATCGTTATATCCCACAATGGTCATCCCGTGTACGGCAGATGGAAACCATTCAGTTACAACTGCTTTATAAGCATTGGGAGTTCCCGCAGGCAGATGGTTGATATTCCAGGGACTGCTTGCAATAAAACTTGCAAGACCTCCGCTGGTGGATCCGTCGAGATGATCATTTAGCCAGTGTTTCAGGGTAAGTATCCCTTCCTCATCACCCACGTAGATCTTTTTAATTCCTGAGATGCGGTTATTCATGGCATTATGCCATTCATCATAACCTGACATCCAGCGCTGGCCTCCTCCGTAATAAAATCCACCATAATCCGTAACATTCGGTGTGCCATGATTTTTCAACACATCCATGGTAAACAGATAATTCACGCCAAACCAGCCATTGCCGCCATTGAAGAAATTCCAGGCAAAATGAGTGGTATATTGGTTTTCGGGAACATCACCGGGTACATCCCGCAAGCGATTGATCTCATAGGTGAAATTGTAAGCGATGCTGGTGGACTGCATACAATTTGGATAAGATTCCTGGGAAAAGATCGGCCTGAACCAATCATATTCGGAGTTGTCTATGCTATCGGGCAGTGATTTTGACCTGTAGTGAGGCGGCAATACAAGTGGTTCTATTTTATCAAGTATCGATGCATCCCTATCGGTCAGAGGTGCTGTATTCTGCATTCCTCGCGGGACATCAGTTCTCTCGAACTGCTGACTGAATGCGATGAATGATGAAAATAATATTATAAGGGTCAGTGTCTGCTTCATTGGAAAATAAATTGTTTTGCGCAAGATAATCCGTTCTGTAATGAATGTCAAGATGTGGCAAGTTAATGGTATGCTCAGGCAAGTTAGCGGTTCAGAGTGAATACCAGCCGGGAACAAAAATACGCAGCATTTGTTAAACTATGGTAATCATATATGGTTAATCTATTACACAATTCCAGGTTAAATATGAAAAATTCGATCTTTATCATATTAATTAGTTCCCTTATGCTGTATAAGGTTGCCTCGGGGCAGGGCTGCAACGATGCAGGATTGTGCAGTTTAGGCGATCTTGACGGGCAGGGACTGAGTGGCGGGAACAAATATAATACTCAGTTATCGTATTTCTTTGCCCTTGGGGAGCAACAGAGTTTGCTCAATACTGTGCAATTTGAGCAAAAATTTGGTCTGTTTCGTGACCGGGGACAGGTCTTCATCCAGCTTCCATTCCGTTATATATACGGGAATCTCGGTCCGACCTATGGCCTGGGGGATGTGAGCGTGGGGTTTAACTATACATTTGCGCAAAGCAAAGAGATGAGGGCTTCATTTCTCGTCGCTGCTAAAATACCATCTAATGCATCCAACAAGACCATCAATGGCAAGGGTGCCCCCATGGTTTACCAGGCAAGCCTGGGAACCTACGCACTTGCACTGGGATCGAACCTCATGTACAAGAAATGGCAGTTTGGAATAGGATATCTCAAGCCTTTCGGCAGCAACCGCAACTATTTCTATCATGATGAATGGCCCGGAAATGAAGACGCCCTGGAATATATCGAGATGCAGGACCTCGCACGGGGAGACGACGCCATGATTCGGCTGAACAGGTTCTTTTACACGAAGAAAAGTCGATTCAATACCGGCTTGCTGGCATTATACCGCATCCAGAAGGATATCATAACGCAGGGGACGGAAAGGTTGGCGCTGGATAATTCCAACGGGCTGACGCTCAATATTAATCTGGGTTACCAGCAGGTCTTAAATAATGAGGATGCCATCACCCTTACCCTGGCGGCACCGCTGATCACGCGTGAAGTGAGGGTTGACGGACTGACAAGCACTTTTGTTGTCATGCTCACCTATGCTTTTGGCAGTAAAAAAGCAAGCAGTGTTTTCGAGGATTATAATTTTAAAAAATAATTCTCAATAATGGTATTCCGTATTATGTACAATGTATTACGAGATCGTAATACGTGCTACATTGTACCTGCTAAACCAAGAATATCGTCTCGGCCATTTCAATGATCACCTTATGGTCAAATGCAAGTTCTGGCAATTCGTTTATCTTAAACCATCCGGTATCCGAGGCATCGTCACCCGCTTTGGGTTCAGCTCCCAGGGGGAGATATCCAAAATAGACCACAGAAACAGTATGCCCCCTGGGATCACGTCCCGGATTGCCAAAAGAATGCATCTGTGTCAACACCAATCCCTTTAAGCCTGTTTCCTCCTGCAGTTCACGGGCTGCAGCTGATTCCAGAGATTCGTCTTCATCAACGAAACCTCCCGGCAGGGCCCATTTTCCTTCAAAAGGTTCATTCGCCCTTTTGACCAATAACACTTCCGGGGTATTGCCTGCCATTCGCATGATTATGATGTCGACCGTAACAGCAGGCCGCGGGTAAGGGTAGGAATAAGCCATAAGATCAATTTTTAAAATAAAATTACAAAAAAGAACGCCCCCCGAGGACTCAGGGGGCGTCCATGCACCTAATGTTTAACTAACATAAAATTAACACTACAGCTTTTTAAAGCTGAACTTGGCAAAGTACTGTTTACCTATAGTTACGCTGCCATTTCTTAAACGTATCTTTTCAATCTTGTCAACAACGTGGCCGGTAAATTCTTCATTACTGGCCTGTGTAGTCTGAACATTGATGTAGCCGTCGTCATCGTAGGTGAAGCCTACGAGCACACATTCTTCTTGCTCCGCATTCTGCACTTCCTCCGGGTAGGCCATTACCTCGCCAAACTGGTCGAGAATGTCCTGTGGTATTCCGGTCATCTCTGCAGGATCATTCAGGTTGATCACAATGAGGTTAGTGGAAGAAGCAATTGTTTCTACTGCTACCGTAGTTTCTTTCTTCGCCTTGGGCGAATCTCCTTTTGTTACATCTCCATCAGCAAAAGCAGATGTGGAGATCATGAACAATAGAGCGAATAAGGTTATTACTGTTGTTTTCATTTTACACATTTTTGGGTTACACATTCCGGTTTGATTATATAGTATCTAATTCTGTGCCAAACTTACTATAGGTTGATTTTCAGCACTCTACAAGCTTGTTAATTTTATTTTAACCTAAACATGTGTACAGTTTCCGATCAACTGTGTTCGCCTGCGAACAGCCTTTCAAAGAACGTTAGCTAAGTGTTACATTTATAAGACGCCTGAACAGGACGACTGTTACATTTTAGAGAGATAATGTAAGTTTTAGTTTATTGGTTGATTAGTGTATTGGTTGATTTGCTAGTTAGTTTTGGGGGGACATTTTTAGCTTTTGAGTATTAATAAGTAGAAACGTTCACAACTACTTATACACATGACCTGGCAGAACATAAGGAATCTGGAAATCTACCAACTTAGTATGAAAATCGGCGATGATGTTTATAAAATCACAGAAAAATTTGAAGGTTTAAATAAACATACTCTTGGTTATCAACTTATTAGGGCCGCAGATTCTATTGCAGCAAATATAGCAGAGGGATACGGACGGTTTCACTTTCGTGATCAGGTGAGATTCTGTTATATCGCAAGGGGGTCTCTTTTTGAAACAAAAGTTTGGTTAGAAAAAGCAAAAGAAAGAGTTAATGAAAAGAGAAATGATATTGAAAGAATTATACAAATGCTGGATCTGCTGCACCTTAAACTAAACGCTTATATCAAACATATAAACAATAAACTAATCAACCAATAAACTAATCAACCAATAAACTAATAAACTATTTCAACATCCTGAAAGGACAATAACAAATTCACCTTTGACAGGGCTTGTCTCAAAATGAGTAATGATCTCAGCAAGTGTTCCCCGGATGGTTTCCTCGTATACTTTGCTGATCTCCCGTGAGACAGAGGCCAGGCGCTCGTCACCGAATACTTCCGCAAACTGGCCGAGGGTTTTCAGCAGACGATGAGGGGATTCATAGAATACCATCGTACGGGTTTCATCCTTTAAAACATTGAGCCGTGTTTGCCTGCCCTTCTTGTGTGGCAGGAATCCTTCAAAGATGAACCTATCACAGGGAAGGCCCGAACAAACAAGGGCAGGGATGAATGCTACCGGGCCGGGCAGGCAGCTTACCTGGAGGTTTTCACGTATACATTCGCGGATGATCAGAAATGCCGGATCGGAAATACCGGGTGTGCCGGCATCGCTGACCAGGGCGGCGGTTTCTCCTGTTTTCAGATGATCAATAACTTTTTGAAGCACCTTATGCTCATTGTGTTGATGGTAGGCCATCATGGGTTTTGATATCCCGAGATGTTTTAGCAATATGCCGGAGGTTCGTGTATCCTCCGCCAGGATTAGGTCCACATCCGTAAGCACCTCTATAGCCCTCCGGGTGATATCTGCCATATTCCCTATCGGGGTTGGGACGATATACAGGGAGATATCAGCCATTATATTTCGACATTACAATCTTTTTGAGCCTGTGATAAGCTTCCGAATTATCTGACCAGGCATACTCGCTGCGATAGGATTCGATGGCAGCCGTGGCTTCCTGCATACCATTGGCTGTGTTCAGGTTCTCAATGGCCTGGTTGTACACCGACGGATCACCTTTAAAGAGTTCATTGATAAATAAAAATTTATCATTGATACCGATAGCCATTTTGAGGTCCCGGATATCCGTAGGATTCACTTTTGAAGCAATGGAATTATCGTCTTTTGCCTGGAAGGAATCTGCAATGGTTGTCGGGCCGGAAAAGAGGTCTGCGGTGGTTCTGGGTATGGGGTCTGTGGTATGCGGTACATGCTCAGGTTCCGGCTCCTCCGCAGCAGCATCAGTGGCTGCGGGCTCGTTTGCGGTTACTGGCTCCTCTTCGACGGTAACGGGATCCTCTACCCCCGCATCCGTGCCTGTTTCATCACGGATTGCGCCGATGGGCGATCCAGGAGATTCAGAACTCATCTCTGGTGCTGAAGGCCTGGGGATCTCCGGCTCAGGTTTTACTTCCACCATGGGAATTTTTACCGCGTCCTTTTCTGAGGGGACCACTGTTTCCCGTATCACTTCATCCGTAGCAAGACGAAAAACCAGTTTATAGATCTCCTTTACCTTTTCACCCATTACCTCTTTATCCAGTTCATGGATCTCATCGGGCTTCTTCTTAAGCCGTTTTATATGATATTCGAGAATATTCGTGTGTGTTGCAAGTTCTTCGAGCAATGCTTTATTGTCCATTGATTATACTGTTTTCCCGTTATTTAATTGATCGAGTGATGAATGGAAAATACAAAGTATTTGTACCTTTGTACTATCAACGAATAAAGATATAAAAGATTGAGTTGAACAGGCATCAATGTTTTTGGAAAAGTCAAATAATGGTGAAAGAAGTGGCTGGATAGAGGTGATCTGCGGATCAATGTTCTCCGGCAAGACCGAAGAATTGATCAGACGCTTAAAGCGTGCCAGGATAGCCATGCAAAAGGTTGAGATCTTCAAACCAAAGATCGACACACGATATGATGAAGAGAAAGTTGTGTCGCATGATGCAAACTCCATCCGGTCCACACCGGTCGATTCTTCCAATCAGATCCTCTTGATGGCCAATGATTTTGACGTTGTTGGCATTGATGAGGCCCAGTTTTTTGACGACGAACTTTCCTCTGTCTGCAATACACTTGCTAACAACGGGATAAGGGTGATCGTTGCCGGGCTCGACATGGATTATCTTGGCAGGCCGTTCGGACCCATACCTGCATTGCTGGCTACGGCGGAATATGTGACCAAGGTTCATGCGATCTGCCCTTATTGCGGCGACCTGGCACAATACACCCACCGTACCGTCAATAAAGGCGGGCAGGTTATGCTTGGAGAAGCAGAAGCCTATGAGCCTCTTTGCCGAAAGCATTACCTGGAGTTTCTGAAAAAGAAAAATTCCTGACACCAGAAGCCTGACGCCTGATGCCTAATTTTTATTAAGTTTGCAAACTGTTGTAAGTAACTTATTTTAAGAAATGAAAAAATCCATTGTTATACTTTTGATCGGTCTCTTCTTCGGAGGCATGTCATATTCACAAAACGAAACTATGTTTGTTATTCATACCGAATACGGTGATATCACCGGTATGCTGTACAACGATACCCCCGGGCATCGTGATAATTTCATAAAAGTTGTTGAACAGGGATGGTATGATGGTTCCATCTTTCACAGGGTTATAAAGAACTTCATGATACAGGGTGGTGGAGCTGCAGATGGTACCCAGGATATTGGGTACACTATTCCGGCTGAATTCAGAGACAACCGCTACCACAAGAAAGGAGCTTTGGCGGCAGCACGCATGGGAGATGCCGTCAACCCCGAAAAACGCTCGAGCGGATGCCAGTTCTACTTTGTACAGGGCCAGACATTTACGGATGCGGAACTCGACGCTTTCGCAATACGCAAGAATTGTGAATGGACAGAGGAACAGCGCAAGACCTATAAAACCATCGGCGGCACCCCCCACCTCGATTTTGATTATACCGTATTCGGTGAAGTGATCGATGGTATAGAAGTAATCGACAAGATCGCAGCTGTTAAGACCGGATACAGGGATAAGCCGGTGGAAGATGTCAAGATGACCATAGAGATCATTGAATAGTACCATGAGGGATAAGATCAGGCAGATCAGTGAAGAAATTGAACGGCTTGTGGCTGATACCCAGGAGCATGTCGAGGAATTACGCATCCGGTACCTGAGTAAAAAAGGATTGATCCCTTCGCTTTTTGCTGATTTCAGAAATGTTCCCCCCGAACAACGCAAGGAGATCGGCCAGGCACTGAACACCCTGAAGCAAAAGGCAAACGATAAGATCATGGAATTGAAATCCGGCCTTGAGCTGGGTGGTCAGGTTGAATCGGGCGAGACTGATATGAGCAGGCCCGCCGAGGAGATCAGTATCGGTTCCCGTCATCCCATCTCCCTTGTCAGGAACAGGATCATTGGCATTTTCCAGAATATTGGTTTCAACGTTTCTGATGGCCCGGAAATGGAAGATGACTGGCATAACTTTACAGCCCTGAACTTCCCGCCGGAGCATCCCGCCAGGGATATGCAGGACACGTTCTTTATTGAGAAAGGAAAGGACTACAAAGACCAGGTGGCATTGCGCACGCATACTTCTTCCGTGCAGGTTCGGGTCATGGAGAACAGCAATCCTCCGATCAGGACCCTTTCTCCCGGAAGGGTATTCAGGAATGAAGCGATCTCGGCCCGTTCACATTGCATCTTTCACCAGGTAGAGGGTCTTTACGTAGACAAAGGAGTGTCTTTTGCCGACCTGAAACAGACACTCTATTATTTTGCCACAGAAATGTTTGGTGAAGAAACAAAGATCAGGTTCCGGCCTTCCTACTTCCCATTTACTGAACCTTCGGCAGAAATGGATATTTCCTGCATACTCTGTAAAGGAGAAGGATGCAATGTATGCAAATACACCGGCTGGCTTGAGATCATGGGTTGCGGCATGGTCGACCCGGCAGTACTCGACAACTGTAGCATTGATCCCGAAATTTACTCAGGGTTCGCATTTGGAATGGGAATTGAGCGAGTAGCCATGATGTTGTACTCCGTACGCGACATTCGCTACTTTTTTGAAAGCGACCAGCGCTTCCTGAAACAGTTCACACCTGCTTTATAACATAAACCTACATCGCTTCTTCTTCTAGTTCAGCTTCGTAGGGCACTGACAGATGTCCCTGGACCAGTTTCCAGTGGCCGTCTCTTTTTACCATTACACCGGTAAAACGTATCCCTTCGAATACCATATTTTCACCTTCATAGATGAAATTGTAATCGAGTACTTCTGAGAACCAGGCGATGGTGCCATCTTTACCAAGCTTGATCTTTTGTTCGGAGATGTTGATCAGCGTGTTCTCCAACTCGTCGAACTGACGACTCATCGCTTTCCGTATTTCATCAATTCCAACCATTTGCTCGTCACCTTCAGTTCCAAAAAGGATAATGTCATTATCCGGAGCCCAAATCTGTTCTACGGTAGCAAAATCTTCGTTTTCACGGGCTAGTTCATACTGCTCGAGGACTGACCTGATATCAGACAATTCTTTTTCGATATCCACCTCGGGGCAGGTTTCCCCCTTTGGCTGACAGGCCGCTATTCCTATAAGCACGAATGAAGCCAATATTAACCTTAATTTATTCATAATCCCTGGCTTTTGTTTTTGTTTTCTTTCGGTGAATTTAATGAAATTTTGGTC
>JAZBOU010000029.1:0-5294 GCA_036351275.1 Bacteroidales bacterium | reverse complement strand
TTTACTTCGTTCAATCGCTACATCGTGCAATCAATAAGCCCAGGGCTGATCCTACCCGGTATTGGCACAGAATTAAGGGCGAAATGCCGTAATGCGATGAGCTGGCCGGTGGTCTTCACTATCCGACAATTTTTACTTACTGGCCTTGGAGAAGGCATTCAACCCGGCGTTGTCGCAGAATTTAAGTAAGAAGTGAGATTTATTGTTCTTCGGGCGTGGTGGCAAGTCGTAACGGCGGGCCTGCGATGGCGGGAATGCCCGTATCAGGGAGCGAGGGGAGGAACCGAAGCAACGAAGTTGCTGAGCTCACGAACCCAGCGAAGCTGTGGTGAGTACCATCCCGAGCGACTGCCCGATACGGGCAGGGAGCGCGGAAGCTTCGTTACGACTAGATTTTTGCATACTTTTCATCATGGAAAAGTATGAAAGAAGAATAATCAAATGCTGCGCCAATACCTCGGCGCCCGGCCTCCAGGCGGGCACATGCCTCCAGAACAGCTCGTTATATCGCATTTGCCGGATATTTTCGTAACTTTAGCATGGCGGCCGAAAATGGCCGCACACGGCATAGCCGCTTAACGTTATAGAACATAGCCCCACCTCATCTTACCTTTTCATTTTTTGAATAAATCTAAAACCAACTTTGTGCTGAAATCTAGAAGGTGCTTTAAATAGTCCGGCAGCCAAAGTGATGGGGGTTCTTCCACCGTTTCGCTTTGCTCCACGGTGTCAGAATGACAACTTTTACTTACAGTCCTGGTGCTAAAAATTAACGCGTATTCTCACAGGATCTACAAATACGCGAAACCAAATAAACGCGAAGCGTTTACCTCCCCGGGCGCAGCCGTATAAACATCGAAGATCGAGACTCGAAGATCGAGAATCGAAGATCGAAAAACACATTTCAAATACAGAATACAGAATTTTAGATCTATTGACCGGGGATGTCCTTTTTTCGTTCTTTTTTGGACAGGCAAAAAAGAACATACAAGAAAAATTCTGCGCCAATATCCGGGCGCATAGCACTTGGCGGGCTCATGTTTCCATAGCATTAACTCTGGCAGGTGCTTTCAATTGACCGACAGCTAAAGTGATCGGGTTCCTCCTCGCTACGCTCGTTCGGAATGACAGTTTTTATCTACTGGCCTTTGGTAGGCCTTACGATTTACTTCGCTACATCTTCTAAATCGATACGTCTTCTACATCGTTCAATCCTGGGTATTTGTTACATGTTATTTGATATTCAATACTTGATATTCGAACCTAAGGAAAATCGGAAATCGTAGATGATGATAGAAGACTGAAGAAGTTTCGGCCATTTAGATTACTTCCTCCCCTGTTTGGGGGAGGATCGAGGAGGGGGCTAAAACGTAACCGACAACTTCAAATTAATAAGTCTCGGTGTCAGATAATTCGGCACTGCGTATTCGCGGCCTTCGGCATCTTTTACCCAGATATAGGAAATGGTGTTGGCGATCTGGAAGAGGTTGAAGACCTCCAGGCTGATCCATGCCGATTTAATGTATTTAAGCGGGTTTTTTGGCCCGAAGCTGCTGTAGCCCCCGATCAGCTGTTTGGAGAAACCGATATCGACCCTGCGGTAAGGCGACATCCGGTATGTATGCTGGTACTTGGGCGAGTCGGGAGGACCGAAAGGCAGGCCCGTGCCCAGGATGAGTTTGAGATACATCTTCCAGGTAGGATTGCGCGGGATATAATCCTGGAAGAAAAGGGCAAAATTTACGCGCTGGTCGGTAGGCCTGGGAATAAATCCGGGAAACACCTGCGCACTGTCCGTAGCAACCTGGTCTTCTGTATAACCGGGTATGATCTCTTCTCCTGCTTCATTGTAGTATTCCCAGTAGTTGTCGCCTTCGATATCTTCCATAGTCTTCAGGAAAGAGAGACTCGCCCAGGATTCCACTCCTTTGATGAATTCACCGTTCACCTTGAAATCTATCCCATAAGCATACCCATTCGAAATATTATCACCATAATATCGGATCCGCACATTATCGACGGTATAGGGCACCAGGTCCTGCAATATTTTATAATACGCTTCCGTGGTGAACTTGAAAGGTCGGTTCCAGGCTTTGAAATCCATGTCCATGGCCGCGACAAAATGGATGGATTTCTGTGCCCGTACACTGGGATTAATGTTTCCCTGCAGGTCTCGAAGTTCCCTGTAAAACGGGGGCTGCTGGTAATAACCTGCAGATATGCGAAAAAGTATGTTCTTTTCCCACATGGGCTTTACCGATAGTGTAGCTCTCGGGCTGAGGATAAACTGGTTATTCACATCGTTATACCCCGCCCTGAGCCCGGCGATCAGGTATGCGTTGGCCGTTCCAAGGTGAAAGTTCCAGCTGTTCTGGACAAAGGCTGATATCACATTCGACCGGAAGTTGGTGGTATCGGTGCGATAAGCGGAAAAGAGTTCCAGCTGTGGATTGTATACCGGTGATGGGTCACCGACGGTGAACGGCGGTTCCGGTATGGAATACCCTGCCGAGTCGATCAGCTCCCATTCGTTCAACTGGTCGTCGAAGATCTCATGCTGATAGCGGATGCCCCATTGCAGGTAATGTTTGCTCAGATCGAGGTAGCCTTTGTGCTCAATATTGAATACGCTGGCTACCAGGTAGTTCCTGGCATGATCCAGAAAACCGCCAACACCCTGCGCTTCCACCACTTCGCCAAACTGTTCATCACCGATCTGGTTTTCCAGCCTTCCGATATAATACTCTCCCAGTATATCGAAGGTCTCGCTTTCACGGGTCTGGAAAGCCGATGTGATGAATTGCAGCCTCATGTTATCCTGAGGGTAATAATCAAGGCTGAAAGCACCCATGTAATTCTCGAAACGGTCCAGTTCCTGGCCTTCGAAATAAATGTTCAGGCGATAAGCCTCCTGTATGGTCCCGAACTCCGTTTGCCTGCTGGATGGCTTGACATTATAAGAGTTACGGGCATAATTCCCGAGGAATGAAAGTTCTACTTTCTTAGAGATCCTGTAGGCAAAATAGGCCTGTACATCGAAAAAGTTGGGCTTATAATCGCCTTCGGTCTCCAGGCTTTTTAAAACATAGGAGTTGGTTTTATACCTTATCCCTGTCAGGTAGGTGAACCTGCGGTTCTTCGAGATGCCTTCAAGGTGCCCTTCCGCACCCAGCAGGCTGGCCTGGAATGATCCGCCGAATTCGGTGGGCTTTTTATACTGTATATCAAGCACCGACGACATTTTATCCCCGTATTTGGCTTCAAAGCCTCCTGCCGAGAACATGATCGAACTCACAAGGGCCGAATTTATGAAGCTCAGCCCTTCCTGCTGTCCGGAGCGGATCAGGAATGGGCGGTAGATCTCAATGCCGTTCACATAAACCAGGTTTTCATCGAAGTTCCCTCCCCGTACGGAATATTGTGAGCTCAACTCATTGTTCGAGGACACCCCGGGAAGGGTTTTGATCAGGTCTTCAACCCCTCCGCTCAAAGTGGGTATCTCCGTCGCGATCTTAGGATCGAGGCGTTGCAGGTTGGTATGCCGGATCTGTTTATCTACGATCTCAACATCCGGCAGTTCTTCTGCAAGGATCTTCAGTACCACATTCAACTCCTTACGCGATCCGGGCTTCATGTAAAGCTGGAACATCTTCTTTTCATACCCAACGAAGGAGATCATCAGCACAAGTTCCGTTGAAGCAGGTACCGTTAGCTCAAATTCCCCACGGCTATCAGTTGCAACACCCCCGGCATATCCCGATACAGCCACATTTGCATATTCAATTCGGTTGCCAAAATCATCCTTTACAGTACCGTAAACGACAGCCTTTTCCTGCGCAAAGGCATTGAAAGCCATCAGCCACAGCACTATCGATGTAATGGTATAGTGTCCTAACTTCATGGAACGTCTTCAACAGGTTCAGGGTCGAATTCGACCGGTTTGCGTTTAAAATCACCATCCTGCCAGGCCTTGATAAACTTGGCCCAGGCAAAAGGATTCAATACCGTGATGGGCTGTGTTTGCCCGTTATAATAGAGCTTGTCAACCTGCTGGTCAACCAGGTATTTGAAATTAACACTTCCGCTGGCAGGTAAATGCTGGGCCTTGGCCCATAATTGCTGCGCATTGAGGTTTTTCCTGGCCACCTCAATGTCGTCGTCGGGAATTTCAAGTGTGAGAAATGCTTTTTTGAACTCTGCCTTGGTCGGCCACGGATAGATCACTGTTTCGGTGAGGTATATCGTATCCGCCGACATGAGCTGTATGAGGGAATACCGGTTGTTTGTTATTGTGTCGGGTATAACGAAATGGCTTGTTTTATAACCAACTGCGGTGATCCTGACGGTATCCTTCTTCTTGGCAACGAAAGAAAAATATCCCTTGAAATCACTTACAGTACCCCGCATGTTGTTTGTAACGACAATATGTGCCAGCGGTATGGCCCGAAGGCTGTCGCTGGTAAGGATCACGCCCGAGAACTGGATGAGGTCTTCATTATCCTGCTCTTCGATCAACTGCGCCTGCATTCTTCCCGGAAAGCAGAAGGTGGATAATACAAAAATTATGATGGTAAGGATCCTCATCTGTGCAAAAATAACCTAATTCAGCATCATTGAAAAAACTAACGAAGCCAGAGAACTTATATTTTAAGGTAGCTTAAGATCAGGGCATAAAAAAATGCTGCCATACAGCATGACAGCATTTCAATATTTCTTGTCGTGTTTTATCCTTTATAATAGCCTTTTTCTTTGGCTTCTTTCAGTGCTGTGGTAATGCCTTTCCTGTTGATGGTACGTATACCGGCAGCAGAAACATCAAGGGTAATCCACTTGTCTTCCTCCGGGATATAAAAACGCTTCCTCTGAAGATTGGGATAAAACTTTCTTTTAGTCCTGACATTTGAGTGGGAAACATTGTTCCCGGTGATCACTTTCTTACCTGTTATTTCACAAATCTTTGACATCTTCTTATTCTTTTCAGATTATCGCTCAAAAAACGGAGTGCAAAGAACGGAATTTTTTTTCAATTAATCAAATACTGTAATAAAAAACTTACTGATGCAACTATATCAGTTTTGATATTGTCTGAAATTATATATAAACCAACATACCCTGATCATGAATGTCAAGTTTAGCTTTGAAAAGGAAAAAAAGTGGTTTCTGACCCGTCGGCCATCAAATAAACTCATCTTCGTTATCCTGGGTATTGTTTCAACACTCTGGTTCATCATACGCGTTGTACCCAAGCCGAGCAGGGCCAACTATCCCTGTATGCAGGCTGCGGCACCGTTTGC
>JAZBOU010000028.1:0-40353 GCA_036351275.1 Bacteroidales bacterium | reverse complement strand
TCTTCGTCTTCGGTGGTAGTTCCGGAGGTATAGTTGTTACCGCCAAAGATATTGTTCATTTCAACTTCGTTCAGTACTGCAATGTTGTTGAGGTCTTCTGCTAAAGTTTTCATCTGATAATGCTTTTAAATTATTGAATTAAGACTTTTGTTTGACTTTTGTGCCTGCGAACCTTTACCTACGCAAGCACTTATTAATACGTGGAAGTGGCAAAAGGTAACCCTGTGTTTCAAAAAAAAATTTAAAAAAAATAGAAAAAAAACGAAAAAACTGACATAAATGCCTGATCTATAATCTATTAAAAATTATAAAAAAATTTAATTTTTTTTGAAAAAAAAGTGATTTAGGGCTGAAATCAGGGCAAAAGACAAAAAAAAACCACCATAAAGGCGGCGGTTTTTCGTGGGATATACTGGAATCGAACCAGTGACCTCATGCCTGTCAAGCATGCGCTCTAAACCAACTGAGCTAATACCCCGATTTAATTATGGCAAAAATAAGAAATATTTCTACTTTTACACTCAGATACGTGGTTTTTATAAGGCATTATGAAAAAGGTCATCCTGGTCACGCTGGCGGCCATCATCTGTTTTTCAGTATTCTCACAGGGATCTTCCTACCATATCCGCATCAAGCTGCAGGGATATACCGACAGTATTGCCTATCTCGGGAACTATTTCGGCGATAAGCTGGCCATCAGCGATACCTGCACCGCCATGAATGGCGAGATGGCCTTCAGGGGAGAGGTCCCCCTCAGGCAGGGTGTTTATTTCCTTGCGGGGATGAAAAGGAACAAAATGTTCGAGTTCCTTGTAGGCAACGACCAGGATTTTACCATAGAAACAGGGATGTCATCCCTCCCCAATGGTCTAACATTCAGGGGCTCCGAGGAAAATGATCGCTTCTATGCCTACCTCAACTATAACAGGGACAGCTACAACCGAATAAAGAAACTGCGCTCCTTGCTCTCCTCTCTCCCCCCGGGGGATGACAGCATTGCTATCGTGCGTGAACAAATGGAGCTCATCAATACCGAAGGCATCGAGTACAAGCTCCGCATCGTTGAGGAATACCCGAATTCTGTCCTGGCCTTGCTGTTCAATGTGATGCGTGAAGCGGAAGTGCCTGAATTTTTTGATGCCAGTGGGCGCCACGACAGCCTGGCCGCCTATCTATACTACAAGGATCATTACTGGGAGTACGTCGACTTCGGTGATGACCGTTTCCTGCGGACACCGGTATTTCACAGGAAACTGGAACGGTATATGGATGATGTACTCCCCGGGCATCCTGATACGCTGATCAAAGAAATCGACAATATGATCGCACAAACCCTGGAGGGATCCGAAATGCGCAATTACCTGCTCTGGTACTTCACCAACAAGTATGAAACATCCAGGGTGATGAGCTACGACAAGATATTCGTACATATGGTCGATACGTATTTCAAGGGAAAGGAATATGACTGGCTGCATCCCACCGTGAACAGGAATATGATCAACAGGGCCGAGCAGATGCGGAATGTTTTGATCGGCGCCTATGCCCCTTCCCTCGTCATGGGCGATACGGCCATGCAATTCAAAAGCCTGCGGGAGGTTCAGGCTGATTACACCGTGGTGCTGTTCTGGTCGAGCACCTGCGGCGAATGCAAGAAAGAGATAGAACTACTCGATGAATATTATGACACTACCGGCATCGACCTGGAAATATATGCCGTAAACACCGATACCACGTTCAGCAACTGGAAAGACTTTATTGAACGGAAAAAACTGGATTGGGTCAACGTGAACGGTAACCTGAGTTTAAGCGGCGATTATCATCGCTTATATGATATATACAGCACACCTGTGATCTATTTGCTGGATGGGCAGAAAGCCATCATTGCCAAGCGCATTTCGGCGAGCCAGCTGCCGGCCGTGATCAACAGGCATAAAAAGGGAAAAACTAAGTGATACCACTTAAATGAGAAAGTACTTTTACTTGGTGCATCCTGTAAATTATTAATGTATTTTGCAGAACCTTTTATAATAATGTGCGTAAATAGGATAAATAGTTAATAAGGCATGGGTTAGCCCGGTCATTTTCAGGCCGGGATGGGCCTGAAACAAAAACCAAAATCAGAGCATAACATGGAAGCTAAACACAAACTGAATCCAAAAAGCATTATTTTCCTATTGTTTTTCATGGTGTTTTCCCTCTTCGGGCACTCCGTTGTGAAAGGGCAATGCAGCGCAAATGCTAATTTTACGAGCACCTTTACCAATTGCTCCGAAACACAGTTCATCGATTTGTCGAATGCAGCGCCGAATTATACGATCATTTCGTGGAATTGGGACTTCGGCGATGGGAATACGTCTACATTGCAGAACCCGGTGCATACCTATGCTCCCGGGTTTATCGGTATAGTCACACTTACTGTAGTAGCAGATTCAGCAGGATGGACATGTCCTGATACACGCGTTAGGCCCATAGTCGTTCCGGACCTCCCCACGGTATATTTCACCTGGGACCCTGAACCGACATGCCTGGGAAGCGCGACTCGTTTCTTCGGCACCTCCGGCAACCCCATCGTGCTCTGGGAATGGGACTTTGGCGATGGTTTCAGCTCCAATATCCAGAATCCTATCCATAATTACCTCCTTCCGGGCTCATACCAGGTCATCCTGAGGGTAACTGACAACAATGGTTGCATAAACGCCGACACGAACACCGTGAATGTGGGCGCCATCCCCGACGTGGATTTCACCTTCAACCCCGACCCTACCTGCCTGAATGATATTACGTACTTCTTTGGCAGCAGTTCCATAGCACCTTATGCCACTTCCTGGACCTGGGATTTCGGCGATGGCGGCGTGGCTTTTACACAGGATGCCATCCATACCTATCTCTCTCCAGGGACTTACGATGCCACCCTGACCATAGAAGATACCAACGGGTGTACCAACTCTGTTACTTATCCCGTTATTGTGAACCCATTGCCCACGGCCAATTTCTTCCATGACGGCCCGCGATGCCTGAACGACTCTGTGAACTTTACCAATATCTCGACAAGCCCGAACGGCTTTATTGCGCAATGGGAATGGGACTTTGGCGACGGCAACACCCAGACTGTGGTGTTCCCCAACGACCCGAACGTTGCACACCTCTACAGCAATCCCGGAACCTTCCAGGTCATGCTCACTGTGACCGATTCCGACGGATGCACGAACACGACCTTCAGGGATGTTATCATCGTAGCCAATCCTATAGCCGATTTTAACTATACACCGGCCTGTAACCAGCAGCCCGTGCAGTTCAACGACCTGTCATCGCCTAATGGCGGAAACGATATTTTCAGCTGGTACTGGGAATTTGGCGATCCCGCATCGGGAGTGAACAACACATCAACCCTGCGCAACCCGTCGCATACGTTCAGCAACCAGGGAACTTTCGACGTCCTGCTTATCGTGACCAACACCGATGGTTGCACTGATTCAGTCACACACCCTGTAACGGTGAACGGCCTTCCCGATGTGCAGATCACAACTGATTCGGATACGGTTTGTGTGGGTGCGCTGGCCAATTTCTACGGTTCGGGCTCAGCAAATATTGTAACCTGGCTGTGGAACTTTGGCGACGGCACCACCTCTGTGTTGCAAAATCCGCAGCATGTATTTCCTTCCGCCGGAACATATAACGTCAGCCTGACAGCCACCGACGACAATGGCTGCGACAGCACGGCAACCCGTTTGATCACCGTGAACCCGCTTCCGTTTGCAGACTTCAACACCTCTGCCCCGTCATGTGCCAACAGCTATGTTGATTTCTTTGACATGTCATCTGCACCCAACGGATGGGTTACGCAGTGGCACTGGTACTTTGGCGACGGTACGGACACCATTGTCCTTTTCCCCGATCCACCTGATGTAAGCCATATATATACCGCCCCGGGACAATACATCGCATCGCTTGTTATTACTTCGAATGCAGGATGTGTTGATTCGGTCACACATGCGGTTAATGTTAGCGTTTCACCCCAGGCTGACTTTATTGCGGACGGACCGCAATGCGAAGGAAACCTGATCCAGTTCCTGGATCAGTCGCAGGGGCTTGGAGTGGATATCCAGGCCTGGTCATGGAACTTCGGTGATCCGGCTTCAGGAACAAACAATACGTCTAACCTGCAGAATCCATATCACCTCTTCTCCTCCTCCGGTACGTACAATGTATTCCTGGAAGTGATGAATTCAAATGGTTGTTACGATACCATCAGCAAAAATATTAATATCTATCCTCCGCCACCGGTTTACTTCCTGGTAAGCCCTGCAGGAGGTGTGTGCCAGAACGACACTGCATTTTTCTTCGTCGATCCCGATACGACCAATGTTCCAACCATAATGAGCTTTTTCTGGGACTTCGGGGATCCGGCATCCGGAAGCAGCGATACATCCTCCCTTCCCAATCCATGGCATGTGTTTACAGGTTTCGGTACATATAACGTCAGTTTGACCATTACGGACACTGCAGGTTGCAGCAATACCGTTACACTGCCCGTTGAAGTGTGGGAGATTCCGACAGCCGACTATACTTTCTCAGCCGGATGTTTTGGCGATTCAACCTATTTCACTGACCAGTCGGAACCGGGTGCATCCATCATCAGCCAGTGGCGCTGGAAGTTCAATGATCCCGCATTCGCTCCCGGCGATACGTCCAATGAGCAGTTTACAGCATGGATGTTCTCCGATATCGACGACTATTTCGTACAATTGAGGGTAACGGACAATAACGGCTGCCACGATACTTATGGGCAGTGGGTAGAGATATTTGACGTGCCGCAGGCAGATTTCACCTTTAGCCAGCAATGCGATCCCCCGGGAACGGTGCAGTTTTTCGATGAGTCGCTGATTGGTACCAGCGGGAGCCCGCTGATATCATGGGAGTGGGAACTTGACGACGGCTATTTCTCTACCGAGATCAACCCGGTATATACATACAACGAAGTTGATACCTGCTATATCGTAAGCCTGACCGTTACCGATGAGCACGGATGTATAAATACATACAGCGATACTGTTTGCCTCTTTGGTGAAGTGAGTGTCGACTTTACTGCAGAACAGGTTTGTTTTGATCAGCGGACCAACTTCCAGGGAAGTTTCCTCCCGGCTTCTGATTCGATCGCCGCATGGCGATGGGATTTCGGCGACGGAACCCCCATTGTAGCAACACCGCATGACACTATATCGCACCTGTACCCTGCACCGGGAACCTACCTCGTTGCATTATTCGCAGAAGATGAGAACGGTTGTGAAGCAGAAGCATATCATACCGTTGTGGTGGATTCACTGCCTACCCCGGACTTTATAGCAGATACAGCTTTCTGTAATGACATTACCAGGTTTTTTGACCGTTCAGTTGGGAACAACGGAACATTCATACAATCATGGTACTGGGACTTTGGGGATCCGGCATCCGGAGCCGCAAACAATTCGACAGAACAGAACCCGACCCACTTCTATTCGGGGAACGACAGCATTTACTTTGTCACCCTGATCGTGACCAATTACAATGATTGTGTCGATTCTATTGTCAAACCGGTATACAAAGGCCCCTGCCTCACAGCCGACTTTGAAGTCATCGATCCGCCGTTCTGTTCACGTTATCCCGTTTGCTTTGTGAATAACAGCCAGTTTAACGGGTCATCCGGCGCTATTGGTCAATGGACATTTAATTATGGCGACGGAAACTCCGATGTATTTGTTTCACGGCCCGATACCATCTGCCATGTATATGACACTGCCGGAATTTATAATGTATACTTTGTCATCGAGGCCAATGTCATGGGTACCGTATACCGCGACACCGCTTTTATGGATTTGAAGATCAATCCTACACCCTCGGCTGAGTTTACTACTTATATGACATGCTCGAACGAGATGACACTTTTTGAAAACCTGACCGATAACAATGGAGCCAATGTAGCAAGCTATCGATGGGATTTCGGTGATATCACCAGTGAGAATGATACTTCAACACTTGAAAACCCGTCATACAGATACCCCTATGCAGGCACTTTCGATGTGGAATTCGTAGTGAATTCGGATGTGGGCTGCTACGATACGGTCATGAGGCCGATAGAAATATTCGAACCGCCTACCGCCGATTTCAGCAGCAGCTCGGGATGTGTGAACACCTATACGCAGTTCTGGGACGAAACCGACACAACAGGGGCTGATATATACAGATGGGATTGGTCATTCGGTGATGATCAGGCGATAAACGACACTTCCGTAATTCAAAACCCGACCTATACCTACACATCCACTGGCACTTACCTGGTGACTCTTATGGTTGAGGACCTGAACCAGTGCCGCGACACCGTTGAACAGACGATAGAGGTATATGAAGTGCCGTTCTCCGACTTTGATATTGTAGAAGGATACCAGGGCGTTCAGGGCCAGGTATTGTTCGAAAACCTGACTGAAGGCGGGGAATACTATGACTGGGACTTCGGTAACGGAGAAACATCCATCGAATTCAGCCCGGTGGTAACCTACACCGAAGACGGCACCTATATTATTACACTGGTAGCATACAACGACTATGGTTGTCCTGATACAACCGTCATGGAATATGACCTCCTGTTCAAGAGCCTGTATATCCCGAGTGCCTTCGTTCCCCAGGGACCAGAAGAACTCAGGTTATGGCGACCGGTGGGTGAGAATATTAAAGACTACAGGGTTGAAATATACAACCTCTGGGGTAACCTGCTCTGGTCATCAGAAAGATTAGATAATGGAAGACCAGCTGAAGGCTGGAGAGGATGGAAAGACAACAACCGCGACGAAGAACTTGTCGGACCGGGCAATTACATCTGGAAAGCTTCGGCAACATTTATAGACGGGTCTATCTGGAGAGGAATGCCGGATGAAGACGGCAACCTCCGGACATCTGGAACCATCACGGTGATCAGATAAATCCTCATCGGAACAGATATTCTTAAGCCCTGCTCATCCGAGCGGGGCTTTTTAATATTGAGGACAGAAGAATGAAGAAGTGGAATGATGAAGGAAAATTGGATTGCAGAAGGGGAAAATACTTCTCCTATCCCCGCATTCACAGGCCTCCACCGTCATCATGCTATACTAGACGGGCATCTGCAAATACACCATCGGGTCAGCAGGAACCTCAGGTGCAACAGGAGTTCAGCATGAATTCCAGGTTATAGAAATAACACGACATGGTCATCCTGTGTGCGATGCGGATGGAAGAATAAAGTCCAGGGATCAGGGGTGTCGCACCATACGGACATTTAATATTAAGCCGGTTGAAAATTCCCGTTTCTTAAGTGTAGTCTGGTATGCATTCCTTATCGCTTCAGTCCACAGAATAAGAGTTCCTGCTTAAATACCTTCGCTGTAAACAGAAGCTGTAACATGAAGTATGTCGAGGGGACAATGCAAGAATCTGGTCGGCAAAAAAAAAGCAGGGGTCGCCCCCTGCCCTTTTCTTTATATAATATCGTTAAATTAGAATGGAGAACATTCCAGGGGTTCAGCACCACGGCGGTAACGGGCGTTACCAACTCTGTTGGGCTGGAAAAGGTTAATATCATCCATCTCCATAATAATGGTGATCTCATGTGTGGGGCCGGCAAATGCATATTCGGGATAGATCGCAAAATCATAGCTGTACATCAATTTCAGGTTCACCTGGTCGCCAACAGGTATCCGCAGCCCTCCCATAGCCTGGAGAATGCTGTAGGTAGTGTACTCAAATGATTCGTTCCTGTACCATAGGCCAAGATATATATTCGTAAAGTAAAAGTTCGATCCAAAAGCAAAGGTGCTGAGTTTGGCCTGGCTCTGGAAGATAAAACCCGGATTTATCTTGAAACTGGAAGCACGTTTGTAATACCCTTTGTTTTCCTTGATTTCCCAGATAAGATCGATATGGGCCACCCACTTCCTTGGCAGAGGAGATGTTCCTTCATAGAACGATTCGTTTGGCCTCGTAAGATGGGCCAGCGATCCCCCAACAACACCGGATACATTGTTACCCTGGAACTGGAATAACATACCGGCCGTAAAGTCAGGATAGGAAACCTTGTTCTGGTTCGGAGCCTGGAATGATGTCGGGTATATATTCCCGTACCGCGGATCAAGCTGGTCGGGAAAGATCAACCCGTCCCAGTTAATCCTTTTTTGCACCCAGGCGACCTGTACACCAAGCTGCATGATCATGTAGTCTGCAATAGGGATCCTCACCGAAGGCATAATGCCGACAATGGTGTGGTTGACCAGACCCTGTGATGCACTGTGATTGTCTACAATTAGCCCGATACCCCCGGCTCCCGGCAGGTTTCGTTCTGCAATATCTGCCGAGAATGCATAAGTTCTGAAACTAGCCGGAATTTTGACCATCTGTCTCCGGTAGGTGAACCTGGCTTTCATACCTGTAGTTAAACCAACATATGCCGGATTGTAATAGGTTGGATTGTTGTACCACTGAGAGAAATCGAAATCCTGAGCAGTGATTCCGCAGGTAAGCAGAAAGTTAATGAGAATTAGTAACGTGATTTTACGTTTCATGACAGCTCTCTGATTAGTAAGGAAATGCCTTATTTATAATATGATTTAGTTCTACGTTTACCTCACTGATAAGTTTCAGTTTTTATAAGTGAAATAACATTTTGGTTTGTTTATTTTAAGATTTTGGTTTGTTTGTTTTAAGAATGTGAAAATAAGAAAAAATCCAATTGTGTTACGTATAATCAAAATAAATTGTGGTCAACAGCTATTCTGATTATTCTATATTTGCAAACTCAGCAATAAATATAATCAAATATATGAAAAAATTACTCATTTCCCTAATTACGGGACTATTTGTTTTAACATTAGTTGCCCAGGATGGCGAAAAAACGTTCACGCTTGATAACATTATAAAGCGAAATCAATTCAGGGCAAAAAGTGTTTACGGCTTACGATCGATGTCGGACGGGAAACACTATACAACAAATGAACAGGGCAATATCCTTGTATATTCCTATAAAACGGGTAATCTGACAGACACGCTGGTAAAAGCAAGTGAGCTTGCGGAGTCTGATGCTGAAAATGACATCCGGATCACGATGTACTCCTTCAGTGCAGATGAGAAAAAAGTGCTGATCCCAACAGAAACAGAACGAATTTACCGCTGGTCGACACGCTCAGACTACTATATCTGGGATATTGAAGAAAAGAAGCTGACAGAACTTTCCCCCAACGGAAAGCAACGGCTTGCAGACTTCTCGCCCGACGGGACGAAGGTGGCCTTTGTCAGGAAAAACAACCTCTTTGTAAAAGATCTTTCTTCGGGAAAAGAGGAACAGATCACTTTTGACGGAGAAGACAGGAGCATCATTAACGGTACTACGGATTGGGTCTACGAAGAGGAATTTGGCTTTGTCAAAGGCTTTTTCTGGTCGGAAGGAGGCGACAAGATCGCCTATTACCGCTTTGACGAAAGCGCGGTAAAGGAATATGAAATGCAAATGTGGGGAGAGCTCTATCCGGAAATGTACAAATACAAATACCCGAAAGCAGGCGAAGACAATTCAGTGGTTACCATCCATATTTATGACCTGGAAAAAGGCGTACATGTAGCTGCCGATATAGGAGACGAGACCGACCAGTATATACCGCGCATGAAATGGACAAAACAGGAAGATATCCTGTCCGTGCAGCGCATGAACAGGCTTCAGAATAAACTCGAGATACTTCTTGTGGATGCGAAAAACGGTGACAGCAGGGTGATCTATCAGGAAGAAAACAAATACTATATTGATATTACCGACGATCTGACCTTCATCGACAAGGATCAATTTATCATCAGCAGCGAAAAAGATGGGTACAACCACCTCTACCTCTGTAATATGGAGGGCAGGCTAATACGCCAGCTCACCAAAGGCGAATGGGATGTGACCGGCATGCAGGGCTACGATGCCAAAAGGAAAAGGGTGATCTTTGAAGCTGCAAAATCCTCCCCCCTCAACCGTGACCTGCTTGCAGTAACGCTGGAAGGCAAATTAACTGAACTTTCAGAAAAGACGGGCACAAATAATGGCAATTTCAGCTCAAATTACGATTATTACATCAATACATACAGTGATGCCAACACGCCCCCGTATATCACGATAAATAATGCAAAGGGAAGGGTGGTCAGGGTGCTTGAAGACAATGCTGACCTGATGGAGAAACTCGGGGAGTATGGTTACCTGGAGCGTTCGTTCTTTACTGTACCCGGCGGGGATGGAACGGAACTGAATGCCTGGAAGATAGTACCACCGGATTTTGATCCTGAAAAGGAATACCCCGTATTGATGTATGTTTACGGAGGCCCCGGTTCACAGACCGTTCTGAACAGCTGGGGAGGCGGGCAGTTGTGGTATCAGATGCTGGCCCAGCATGGGATCGTCTGTATCTCGGTCGACAATCGTGGAACAGGAGCCCGCGGGGAAGAGTTCAAGAAAATGACCTACCTGCAGCTCGGGAAATACGAGACCATCGACCAGATCGCGGCAGCAAAGTACGTCGAGTCACAAGCCTGGATAGATGGCGATCGTATCGGTATTTTCGGCTGGAGTTATGGCGGATTCATGACCAGTCTCTGCATGACCAAAGGTTCAGATGTTTTCGATCTTGGGATCGCGGTGGCACCTGTGACCAACTGGAAGTATTACGATAATATCTATACCGAACGCTTTATGCGTACGCCAAAGGAGAATCCCGACGGCTACGAGGACAATTCCCCCATCAATTTCACGGATCAGCTGGAAGGGAAATACATGCTTGTGCACGGTACGGGCGACGACAACGTGCATGTTCAGAATGCAATCGATATGATCAGTGCACTGGTAGAGTCTGACAAGCAGTTCGACCTCTTCCTCTATCCGAACAAAAATCACGGGATATATGGGGGCAATACCCGCTTCCACCTGTATACCATGCTTACGAATTTCCTGCTGGAAAATCTGAAATAAGTAATTTGAGTTTGTTTTTTACCGGAAAAGCAGTATTTTTGCAGCCGAAATTCAAGTTTCTATCAACAAATTAAACGAAAGAGGTATTTTTTATGATCATCATTCCTGTTAAAGAAGGCGAAAACATTGACAAGGCGCTCAAAAAATTCAAACGTAAATTTGAAAAGACCGGTGTAGTCAAAGAATTGAGGGAACGCCAGAAATTCACCAAGCCTTCTATTAAGAAAAGGGAAATGAAGCTGAAGGCAATTTATATTCAGCAACTTAAAGAGGCCGAGCAGGCTTAGTTTTCCGGCAGGCATTTTTAAGCGGGAAGAAATTTTGATTCAAACATTTTTTTCATTATATTTGAATCAGGATTTCTTCTTTTTTTATTGGTACTGACAGATGGCGCTGGATAAATTCATTGAATACATTTCGTTTGAAAAAAGATACTCTCAGCATACCATAGACGCCTACGCCAGGGATCTCCAACAATTTTCTGATTTTCTCGACGAACAATACGGCATTTCCGATGTTACTCAGGCAGGGCATCAACAAATACGTTCGTGGATGGTACATCTCATGGAAAAAGGCATGACAGAACGGTCGGTACTCAGGAAACTCAGCACACTGAAATCCTTTTACAAATACATGCAAAGGTCCGGCCTGGCCGACCACAACCCTACCCTTGTGGTCATCCCTCCCAGGACCCCGAAACGCAACCCTGTTTTTGTGGAGGAGCGCCAGATGCGCTCACTCTTTGAAGACGTAGATTTCGGAACCGACTTTTCCGGTCTTCGCGACAAGCTCATTCTTGAGGTGTTCTATTCAACGGGCATGCGTCTCTCGGAGCTTATCAACCTGAAAACCGCCGATGTCTCTTTTACGGATATGACACTAAAAGTCCATGGTAAAAGGAATAAAGAACGGCTTATCCCGTTTACAAGGAATACAGAAGAAGCCATTAAGGAATATTTGGAGTTGAAGAAAAAAGAAGGACCCGGCAACACAGAATACCTTTTCGTTTCCGAAAAGGGGAAAAGGCTTTATCCCAGGCTGGTATACAGGATCGTAAACAAATACCTGAGCATGGTGACCACACTCGGCCACAAAAGCCCGCACATTTTACGTCACACCTTTGCCACGCATATGCTGAACAACGGCGCCGATCTCAACGCCATTAAAGAATTCCTGGGCCATGCCAACCTTGCTGCCACACAGGTGTATACGCACAATACAGTAGAAAAACTTAAAAAGATATACAAGCAGGCACATCCGAGAGCCTGACATTGTGCAGCCTCGACTGCACACTAAAGGATACTTACTTTAAAACAGCTTAAAAACCAACACGCAAAACCCAACACTATATACAATATAAATAATAGGAGGAAACATTTATGAAGGTTAACATCAATTCAGTGCATTTCAAGGTGGATAAAAAGCTTGTTCAGTTCATTGAGCAGAAAGTCGATAAATTATCCCAGTATTATGATGATATCATAAGCAGTGATGTTTCTTTAAAGGTCTCCAACAAGTCGGACCGGGAGAATAAGATCGCTGAAATACGCGTAAACATTAAAGGATCCGACCTTTTTGCCAAGAAGCAGTGCGATACATTCGAGGAGGCCACCGACCAGGCTGTTGACGCATTAAAACGACAAATAACCAAACATAAAGCGAAGGTTAGGAAGAAATATTGATTATTTACGATATTTTTTTCAAAAATTCTTTGTTATATTATATATAATATATATTTTTGCAGACCTTTTTCACGAAGGGTCTGTTTTTTATTTATTGAAAGTTAATTGCCGATGTAGCTCAGTTGGCCAGAGCAGCTGATTTGTAATCAGCTGGCCGGGGGTTCGAATCCCTCCATCGGCTCGTTGATGACTACACGTGATCAAGGGGAGATTCCAGAGCGGTCAAATGGGGCAGACTGTAAATCTGTTGGCGAAGCCTTCGGAGGTTCGAATCCTCCTCTCCCCACAAATCTTTTGAGTTCATTGATAGATTGTTTTGCGGAAGTAGCTCATCTGGTAGAGCGACAGCCTTCCAAGCTGTAGGTGGCCGGTTCGAGCCCGGTCTTCCGCTCAACGCCATTGTAGCTCAGGGGTAGAGCACTTCCTTGGTAAGGAAGAGGTCATGAGTTCAATTCTCATCAATGGCTCTAAAACATTTTGAAACGTACTTTGAACGTACATAATTATTTAAATTTAAACTGATATGGCTAAAGAAACATTTGATCGTTCCAAACCACATGTTAACATCGGTACCATTGGTCACGTTGACCATGGGAAAACCACCCTTACTGCGGCTATAACACTGAACCTGCAGGACAAAGGTCTGGCGGCATTCAAATCTTTCGATGAGATTGACAATGCCCCGGAAGAAAAAGAAAGAGGTATTACCATCAACACGGCTCACGTCGAGTACCAGACAGAGAACAGGCACTATGCACACGTTGACTGTCCGGGACACGCTGACTACGTGAAGAATATGGTTACCGGTGCAGCACAGATGGATGGAGCTATCCTTGTTGTGGCTGCCACTGATGGCCCGATGCCTCAGACCCGTGAGCATATCCTGCTCGCTCGCCAGGTTGGTGTACCCAAGATCGTTGTTTTCATGAACAAAGTTGACATGGTAGATGACGAAGAGCTTCTCGAGCTTGTTGAAATGGAAATACGGGAACTCCTGTCATTCTATGAGTTCGACGGTGACAACACTCCTGTTATACAGGGTTCTGCACTTGGTGCGCTGAATAAAGAAGAAAAATGGGTTGAGAAAGTCATGGAGCTCATGGATGCATGCGACACATGGATCCCGCTGCCACCACGCGACATTGAAAAACCATTCCTGATGCCGGTTGAGGACGTATTCTCAATCACAGGACGCGGTACTGTTGCTACGGGCAGGATCGAGTCTGGTGTTATCAATACCGGCGACTCTGTTGATATCGTAGGTATGGGTGCCGAGAAACTGAAATCAGTAGTAACCGGAGTTGAGATGTTCCGTAAGATCCTCGACCGTGGTGAAGCTGGTGACAACGCAGGTCTCCTCCTTCGTGGTATCGACAAGAACGAGATCTCTCGTGGTATGGTAATTGCCGCACCCGGATCAATTACTCCGCACACCAAATTCAAAGCCGAGGTATATATCCTCAAGAAAGAAGAAGGTGGCCGTCACACTCCTTTCCACAACAAGTATAGGCCGCAGTTCTACTTCAGGACAACCGACGTAACCGGTGAGATCATGCTCCCCGACGGCGTTGAGATGGTTATGCCCGGTGACAACCTCACCATCGAGGTACACCTGATCGCTGAAGTAGCTATGGACAAAGGTCTGCGCTTCGCTATTCGTGAAGGTGGCCGTACCGTAGGTGCCGGACAGGTAACTGAGATCATTGAGTAATATTATAAATTGAGATACGCGATCATGCACCCCTGCAACAGGGGTGCTTCGTCGTATCTCGACATACGGGTGTAGCTCAACTGGTAGAGTAGTGGTCTCCAAAACCATTGGTTGTGGGTTCGAGTCCTACCACCCGTGCAAAACACGAAAAAGAAATGGCTAAGTTCAAATTATTGGCGTACATTGAAGATAGCTATGATGAATTGGTTCACAAGGTATCATGGCCATCCTGGAGTGAATTGCAGAGTTCTGCGATCGTTGTATCCATTGCTTCCCTAATAATCGCATTTGTCGTTTATCTGATGGATATCTCATTTCAGACTTTACTCGAACAGTTCTATACCCTTTTCTAATGTGTACGGAATTGTTGAGGGATAACGTAATTAATGTCGTTTAATAATAACCAATCCCACTGACAGGAATGAGTGAGCAAGTTAAAAATTGGTACGTAGTACGGGCGATTAGTGGAAAAGAGAAAAAGGTAAAAGAATACCTTGAACACGAAATTGATCGTCTGAACTTACAGGACTATATTTCACAGGTATTGATCCCGACGGAGAAGGTATATCAGGTTAGGAAAGGAAAAAAGATCAGTAAGGAACGAAATTATTTTCCTGGATATGTACTTATTGAAGCTGCACTTGTGGGGGAAGTTCCGCACATTATCAGGAACATACCCAACGTCATGGGTTTTCTGGGAACCAAAGGAGAGCCGGATCCTTTAAGGCCGGCAGAGGTGAACAGGATACTCGGTAAAGTTGATGAACTTGCTGAACAGGGTGAAGAGGTCAATGTGCCTTTCATCGTTGGTGAGACCGTAAAGGTCATCGACGGCCCTTTCAACAGCTTTAGCGGTATCATTGAGGAGATCAACGAGGAGAAGAAAAAACTGAAGGTGATGGTAAAGATCTTCGGCCGTAAAACTCCATTGGAACTCAGCTTTATGCAGGTTGAAAAAGAGTAGACCTGTTTTGTTAATCCATTAAGATAACATTCAAAATGGCAAAAGAAGTTAGCGGACTTATCAAGCTACAAATCAGAGGGGGCGCGGCAAATCCCTCACCGCCAATTGGTCCGGCACTTGGTGCCAAAGGCATCAACATCATGGAGTTCTGTAAGCAATTTAATGCCAGGACCCAGGACCAGGCCGGTAAGGTATTGCCCGTGATCATTTCGGTTTATAAGGATAAATCTTTTGATTTTATCATTAAAACCCCTCCCGTTGCCGTTCAGCTTCTGGAAGCAGCAAAGATCAAAAAGGGTTCCCCGGAACCCAACCGTGCCAAAGTGGCTACCGTGACCTGGGAACAGGTACGTACGATAGCCGAGGCAAAAATGGTTGATCTGAATGCTTTCGAAGTAGAATCAGCAATGAGGATGGTCGCAGGCACCGCCAGAAGTATGGGAATAAAGATCAAAGGCCCCGCTCCTTTTGTAAACGAACAATAGTTTGCTTGCTTAAGTCAGGTCTTAGTAAAAACTATCTAAACGAGTTAAGCAAAAATGGCTAAACTAACGAAGAAACAGAAAACAGCAAAAGAGAAGTTTGACAAAAACGGCATATATCCCCTTGAAGAAGCTGTAAAGATCATCAAGGAGATCACCGATGTCAACTTCGATGCTTCTGTTGATATAAGTGTGCGACTTGGTGTGGATCCCAGGAAGGCCAATCAAATGGTCAGGGGAACCGTTACTTTGCCCCACGGTACAGGAAAAGAGGTCAGGGTACTGGTACTTTGCACCCCCGATAAGGAGGAAGAAGCAAAAGAAGCCGGAGCCGACCATGTTGGTCTCGACGATTACATCGAAAAGATCAAAAAAGGCTGGACCGACATCGACGTGGTAATTACCATGCCGAGCGTAATGGGTAAGGTTGGTCCTCTTGGAAAAGTATTGGGCCCCAGGGGATTGATGCCAAATCCGAAAACAGGAACAGTGACAATGGATATCGGGAAGGCCGTTAATGATGTCAAAGCCGGTAAGATCGACTTTAAAGTTGACAAATTCGGGATCATTCACGCAGCAGTAGGGAAAGTATCATTTGAAGAAGGAATGCTGCTTGACAACGCTAAAGAGATCCTGGGCACCATCGTCAAGCTGAAACCTGCGGCTTCAAAAGGTACTTATATAAGGAGTGCATTCATCTCCAGTACCATGAGCCCCAGTGTTCAGATTGAACCGAAATCCATTACTACTTAATCTTTTGCAGAGAAGCGAATAGCTATGAAAAAAGAAGAAAAAAATCAAGTAGTTGAAGCACTGGCAGATCAACTGAATAACAACAATAACTTTTATATTGCTGATATTTCAGAACTGAATGCTGAAGACACTTCAGCGCTTCGAAGGCTATGCTTTAAGCGTGAAGTTACTCTCACGGTCGTTAAAAACACCTTGCTCAAAAAAGCAATGGAAAAGACCGATAAAGACCTGGATGCTCTTTATGATATCCTTAAAGGGCCCACGTCAATCATGTTTGCAGAAGCCGGTAATGCACCCGCCAAACTGATCAAGGAGTTCAGGAAAAAAACTGACCGCCCGATCCTGAAAGGTGCATATATAGAGGAGATGACCTACATTGGCGACGAACAGCTTGACTTCCTGGTTGCTATAAAATCCAAAGATGAGCTTATTGGCGATATTGTTGGATTGCTGCAATCACCTGTCAGCAACGTCATGTCTGCACTGCAGTCTGGAGGAAACATCCTCTCCGGTGTTCTAAAAACACTTTCAGAGAAATCTGAAGCGTAATAATTGTAATTAATAGAAAAATTAACCATCATTAAAAAATACAAAAATGGCAGATCTGAAAAAATTTGCAGAAGAATTAGTTAATTTAACTGTAAAAGAAGTAAATGAGCTGGCAGAGATCCTCAAGGAAGAATATGGCATTGAGCCAGCTGCAGCCGCAGCTGTTGTCGCTGCACCCGGTGCAGGTGGCGCAGATGGCGAAGCAGGTGGCGAGGAACAATCAGAATTTGATGTGATCATTAAAGCCGCCGGTCAATCCAAGCTGGCCGTTGTGAAACTGGTCAAAGAACTGACCAGCCTTGGCCTGAAAGAAGCTAAAGAGCTTGTTGACGCAGCTCCCAAAGCGATCAAAGAAGGCGTATCGAAAGATGAAGCAGAAGCTTTACAAAAACAGTTGGAAGAAGCCGGAGCAGAGGTTGAAGTTAAATAAGGTTTCTTCTTAATAACGAAATTGACCTCTTCCGGAACACGCTTTCTGGAAGCAGGTCAATTTCGCATTTTGTTCTTTAAAATATTTTCTTGACTTCATCCCGAGCAATCGGGACTAATACCTTATAACCTTGGCTGTAGAAAAATTTGAAAAAATCAATTTTGGGAGTTCGCAGATACAAACTGAATACCCCGATCTTCTTGAGATCCAACTAAAATCTTTTCAGGACTTTTTCCAACTGGAAACCAATCCCGAAAATCGCATAAATGAAGGATTGTACAAGGTATTCAGCGAAAACTTCCCCATTTCTGATGCCAGGAACAATTTTGTACTGGAATTTCTCGACTATTTTATTGATCCACCCAGGTATTCCATTGAGGAATGCATTGCGCGTGGATTGACATATAGTGTGCCCCTTAAGGCAAAACTGAAACTCTACTGCACTGATCCTGAGCATGAAGACTTTGAAACCATTGTACAGGATGTTTACCTGGGAATGATACCTTATCTTACTCCCAAAGGAACATTCGTGATCAATGGAGCGGAACGCGTAGTTGTATCACAGCTGCACCGCTCACCGGGCGTGTTTTTTGGCACTACACTGCATGCAAACGGTAGCCAGCTCTATTCCGCAAGGATCATCCCGTTCAAGGGATCCTGGATGGAGTTCACCACCGATATCAACAATGTGATGTACGCCTACATCGACCGGAAAAAGAAATTGCCCGTTACCACCCTGCTGCGTGCGATCGGGTATGAAAGTGATAAAGAGATCCTCGAAATATTCGACCTTGCCGAAGAGATAAAAGTCAGCAAAGCCGGACTGAAACGCGTACTCGGCCGCCGACTGGCCGCCAGGGTGCTGCGTTCATGGATCGAGGATTTTGTTGATGAGGATACTGGCGAAGTAGTATCGATCGAAAGGACGGAAGTAATCATTGACCGTGAAACAGAACTGGAAGCCGAACATGTCGACATGATCGTTGATGCCGGCATCAAAACCATCCTGCTTCACAGGGAAGACTCCGCATCGACCGACTACAGTATCATTTTCAACACCTTGCAAAAAGATACAGCAAATTCGGAAAAAGAAGCTGTAGAGTTTATTTACAGGCAGTTACGTAATGCAGAACCTCCCGACGAGGAAACTGCACGCGGGATCATCGACAAACTCTTCTTTTCCGACAAACGATATGACCTTGGCGACGTAGGTCGCTACAGGATAAATAAAAAACTGAACCTTGATACACCGGACGATATCAAGGTACTTACCAAAGACGATATCATCTCCATCATCCGCTACCTGATCATGCTGGCCAATGCCAAGACCGAGGTCGACGACATTGACCACCTGAGTAACCGAAGGGTCAGGACCGTTGGCGAACAGCTTTATGCCCAGTTCGGCGTCGGCCTGGCACGTATGGCACGTACCATCAGGGAAAGGATGAATGTAAGAGACAACGAGGTGTTTACACCCACCGACCTGATCAATGCCAAAACATTGTCGTCGGTGATCAATTCATTCTTCGGTACCAACCAGCTTTCCCAGTTCATGGACCAGACCAATCCACTGTCGGAGATCACGCACAAACGCCGTGTATCCGCACTCGGCCCCGGTGGTTTGTCAAGGGAAAGAGCAGGATTCGAGGTCAGGGACGTTCACTATACCCACTACGGACGACTCTGTACCATCGAAACACCAGAGGGACCGAATATCGGTCTGATATCATCCTTGTGTGTATACGCAAAGATCAATAAGCTCGGCTTCATAGAAACACCCTACCGTAAAGTTGAAAATGGTCTGGTAAACCTGAACGACGAGCCGATCTACCTCTCCGCAGAGGAAGAGGAAGAAAAGATCATTGCCCAGGCAAGCACCCCGCTCAGGGACGACGGATCATTTGTCAGGGACAAGATCAAAGTACGTTACCAGGCTGACTATCCGATCATTAATCGTAATGAGGTCGACCTTATCGACAGCGCACCTAACCAGATCGCATCCATCGCTGCATCACTCATCCCCTTCCTGGAACATGATGATGCCAACAGGGCATTGATGGGATCGAACATGATGCGCCAGGCCGTACCGCTGATGCAACCGGAAATTCCCCTGGTGGGTACCGGGATTGAAGAGGACGTTGCGCGCGACTCGCGTGTGCTGATCAATGCCGAAGGCGACGGGATCGTGGAATATGTGGATGCCGACGAGATCGTGATCCGCTATTCACGAATGGAAGAAGAAAAGCTGGTCAGCTTTGAAGACGACATAAAGAAATACCGCCTTACAAAATTCCAGCGGACCAACCAGAATACCAGTATCACCCTGCACCCCATCGTGAAAAAGGGCGACAAGGTGAAAAAAGGACAGGTACTCTGCGAGGGTTATGCCACCCAGAATGGTGAACTTGCACTCGGACGCAACATGATGGTAGCCTTCATGCCCTGGAAAGGGTATAATTTTGAGGATGCTATTGTAATCTCCGAACGTGTGGTTCGTGAAGACATCTTCACCTCTATCCATATTGAAGAATTCACCCTGGAAGTGAGGGATACCAAACGCGGTGTTGAAGAACTTACCAATGATATTCCGAATGTAAGCGCCGAAGCGACAAAAGACCTCGACGAGAACGGACTGATCCGTGTAGGGGCCGAGGTTTCCGAAGGCGATATCCTGATCGGTAAGATCACCCCCAAGGGAGAAAGTGATCCTACTCCGGAGGAAAAACTCCTGCGCGCCATCTTCGGCGACAAGGCTGGAGATGTGAAGAATGCTTCCCTGAAAGCCCCTCCGGCCATGCAGGGTGTAGTGCTTGATAACAAGCTCTTCTCCAGGTCGGTGAAAGACAGGAAGTCGAAAGCCAAGGAAAAAGACGTGATCGAGGCACTCGATGATGCCTTTAAAATGGAAGTGAATGAGCTCAAGTCAAAACTGGTTGACAAGCTCACCGTGCTGGTAAGCGGAAAAACATCCCAGGGGGTTACCAATAACTATAAGGAAGTATTGATCCCCAAAAAGTCGAAGTTCACGCAGAAAGCACTTTCAACCATCGATTATACCATGGTGAATCCCAGCAAGTGGACCACCGACAAGGCTAAAAATGAACTTATTGCCCGTGTGATCAACAACTTCAATGTGAAGTACAAGGAGATCCTTGGTGAATTTAACCGTAAGAAATTCGTTGCCACCGTAGGTGATGAGCTTCCAAACGGCATTGTTCAGATGGCCAAGGTATTCGTGGTCAAGAAACGTAAGCTCAAAGTAGGTGATAAGATGTCGGGGCGCCACGGTAACAAGGGCATTGTTGCCAAGATCGTACGCCAGGAAGACATGCCGTTCCTCGAAGACGGTACCCCGGTCGACATCGTGCTGAACCCGCTTGGGGTACCATCCCGAATGAATCTCGGACAGATCTATGAAACTGTTCTTGGCTGGGCAGGCATGAAGCTGGGACAGCGTTATGCAACGCCTATTTTCGATGGTGCCAGTGACGAGCAAATTGACGAACTCGTTGAAAAAGCCGGCATTCCGGCAAACGGAAAGGTATGGCTTTTCGACGGTGAGACTGGAGAGCGTTTCGACCAGCAGACCACGGTCGGTTACATATACATGCTGAAACTCCATCACATGGTTGATGATAAGATGCATGCCAGGTCGATCGGGCCTTACTCCCTTATCACGCAGCAGCCACTCGGCGGTAAAGCCCAGTTCGGTGGACAGCGTTTCGGTGAGATGGAGGTATGGGCCGTTGAGGCATTCGGTGCCGCCAACGTACTGCAGGAGATCCTGACCGTAAAATCAGATGACGTACAGGGAAGGGCGAAGGCATACGAAGCCATTGTGAAAGGCGAGAATATGCCGGTTCCCGGAATTCCCGAATCATTCAATGTACTCATCCACGAACTCAGGGGACTTGGTCTTAACGTGACCTTCGAATAATGCGGACGATCCGCTGATGAGCTAATTTATAACTGTTTACAATAATATTATATATATATGGCATTCAGAAAAGACAGCAAAATTTCAAGCGACTTCTCCAAGATTTTAGTGAGCCTTGCTTCACCTGAATCCATCCTCGAAAGGTCGTATGGCGAGGTGTTAAAGCCTGAGACCATCAACTACAGGACCTACAAGCCTGAGCGCGACGGCCTGTTCTGTGAGAGGATATTTGGCCCGGTAAAAGACTGGGAATGTCACTGCGGGAAATACAAGAGGATCCGTTACAAGGGGATCATCTGCGACCGCTGTGGTGTTGAAGTTACTGAAAAGAAGGTCAGAAGGGAACGCACCGGACACATACAACTCGTAGTACCGGTAGCGCATATCTGGTTCTTCAAATCACTGCCCAACAAGATCGGGGCACTGCTGGGACTGCAGACCAAAAAGCTCGATTCCATCATTTATTATGAGCGTTATGTGGTTATTCAGCCCGGTATCAAAGAAGCTGACGGCATCAAGCACATGGATTTTCTTACCGAGGAAGAATACTTCGATATTATGGAGAGTATCCCGGCAGAAAACCAGTACCTCGACGACAGTGATCCGAACAAGTTCATTGCCAAGATGGGTGCTGAGGCGATCCATGACCTGCTTGCCAAACTCGACCTCGACCAGATATCCTATGATCTGAGGCACAAGGCCAACACGGAAACATCCCAGCAGCGTAAGCAGGAAGCCCTGAAACGCCTTCAGGTATTTGAAGCTTTCCGTGACTCAAGAAACCGTATCGAGAACAGGCCGGAGTGGATGATCGTGAAAGTTGTCCCGGTCATACCTCCCGAACTCCGTCCGCTGGTACCCCTGGATGGCGGCCGCTTTGCCACTTCCGACCTGAACGACCTCTACCGAAGGGTGATCATCAGGAATAACAGGCTGAAGAGGCTCATCGAGATCAAAGCTCCCGACGTGATCATGCGTAACGAAAAGCGTATGCTCCAGGAAGCTGTCGACTCGCTCTTCGATAATTCAAGAAAAGCCAATGCGGTGAAGACCGACTCCAACAGGGCGCTTAAATCACTGTCGGACAGCCTTAAAGGAAAACAAGGCCGTTTCCGCCAGAACCTGCTCGGTAAACGTGTCGACTACTCAGGCCGTTCCGTGATCGTTGTGGGTCCCGAGCTTGACCTGAACGAATGCGGTATCCCGAAGGCAATGGCAGCAGAGCTGTTCAAACCATTCGTGATCCGTAAGCTTCTCGAACGTGGTATTGTGAAGACCGTTAAGTCGGCCAAGAAGATCGTTGACAGGAAAGACCCCGTTGTCTGGGATATCCTTGAGAACATCCTCAAAGGCCACCCGGTCCTGCTGAACCGTGCTCCTACCCTTCACCGCCTGGGTATCCAGGCATTCCAGCCAAAGCTGATCGAAGGGAAGGCCATCCAGCTTCACCCGCTTGTTTGTACAGCCTTCAATGCTGACTTCGACGGTGACCAGATGGCGGTTCACGTGCCACTTGGCAACGCTGCCATACTAGAGGCGCAGATCCTTATGCTGGCATCACACAATATCCTGAATCCTGCGAACGGCGCTCCTATTACCGTTCCCTCACAGGACATGGTACTCGGGCTTTATTACCTGACGAAAGCCAGGAAGGGCACAAAGGAAAAACCGGTAAAGGGTGAAAACATGCGTTTTTACTCACCGGAAGAGGTGATCATCGCCTATAACGAGAAAAGAGCAGACCTTCACGCCATCATCAACGTGAACATCGAGAACTACGTTGATGGCGAGAAAGTTAAAGAGACCATAGAAACAACCGTTGGAAGGATCCTTTTCAACCAGGTCGTACCGGAAGGCTATCCGTATATCAACCAGCTGCTGACCAAAAAGGCACTGAGGGATATCATCGGAGACGTGCTTACACACACCGGTACAGCTGCAACGGCACAATTCCTCGATGATATCAAGAATACCGGATTCCGTATGGCGTTCAAGGGCGGACTGTCGTTCAACCTGGGTGATGTGATCATCCCGGAAGCCAAGAAAGAACTCATCGATGAAGCCAATGCCGAGGTTGAGGAAGTGTTGAATAACTATAATATGGGATTCATCACCAACAACGAGCGTTACAACCAGATCATCGATATCTGGACACATACAAATTCAAAACTGACACACCATCTGATGAACATCCTCTCGAATGATGACCAGGGCTTTAACCCTGTGTTCATGATGCTCGACTCGGGTGCGAGGGGTTCAAAAGAGCAGATCCGTCAGCTTTCAGGCATGAGGGGACTGATGGCCAAGCCGCAGAAATCCGGTGCTACCGGTGGTGAGATCATCGAAAACCCCATCCTTTCGAACTTTAAGGAAGGCCTCTCAGTACTTGAGTACTTTATTTCAACACACGGTGCCCGTAAAGGTCTTGCCGATACGGCCCTGAAAACAGCCGACGCCGGTTACCTTACCAGAAGGCTCGTTGACGTTGCACAGGATGTGATCATTTCAGAGGAAGACTGCGGAACCCTGAGGGGTTTGACCACATCAGCCCTGAAAAAGAACGAGGAAGTCGTGGAAACCCTTTACGACCGTATCCTCGGCCGTGTAACCCTTCACGACATCTACAACCCGCTTACCAATGAGCTGATCACTGTTGCCGGTAATGAGATCACGGAAAAGATAGCCAGGGCCATCGAAGAATCTCCCATTGAAACTGTTGAGATCAGGTCGGTGCTTACCTGCGAATCCAAGCAAGGGGTATGTGCCAAATGTTACGGACGTAACCTTGCCTCCGGACAGCTTGTACAGGCCGGTGAGGCCGTGGGTGTCATCGCTGCACAATCGATCGGTGAGCCGGGTACACAGCTTACGCTGCGTACCTTCCACGTTGGGGGTACGGCATCGAACATTGCCATTTCTTCCAAGATCGAAGCCAAGTTCGACGGTAAGATGCAGATCGATGAACTGAGGTCGGTCGACTATACCACGGCTGATGGAACAAAGACTCAGATCGTGATCGGCCGTTCGGCTGAAATGCGAATTGTTGACGATGAAACAGGGATCACCCTTGCATCAGCCAACATCCCGTATGGTGCCACGCTGCACCGCAAGCCGAGCGGGAATGTAAAGAAGGGCGAACTGATCGCATCATGGGACCCCTACAATGCGCTGATCCTCTCCGAAGTGAGCGGTACCATTTCTTTCGATAACATCATGGAAGGTAAGACATACCGTATCGAATCGGATGAGCAGACCGGCTATATCGACAAGGTGATCATTGAATCACGCCAGAAGGCCAAGAACCCGACCATCAGTATCCTTGATGGCAAGAAGAAGGTGCTCAAAACCTATGACATCCCCGTCGGGGCCCACATCATTGTTGATGAAGGCCATAAGATCACGGCAGGGGAAGCACTGGTCAAGATCCCGCGTGCGGTTGGTAAATCAGGTGATATCACCGGTGGTCTGCCAAGGGTAACCGAGCTTTTCGAAGCCAGGAACCCCTCAGACCCGGCCAAGGTATCTGAGATCGACGGTGTGGTATCATTCGGTAAAAAACTGAAACGCGGCAACCGTGAGGTGATCATCACCTCCAAGACCGGAGAGGAAAAAAGTTACCTCATTCCTACCTCGAAACAGATCCTTGCACAGGAGAACGACTTTGTGAAAGCCGGTACGCCGCTTTCTGAAGGAGCCATGACCCCGGCCGATATCCTGGCCATCAAGGGGCCGATGAAGGTGCAGGAATATATCGTGAACGAGATCCAGGAGGTGTATCGGCTGCAGGGTGTGAAGATCAACGACAAACACTTTGAAGTGATCGTACGCCAGATGATGCGCAAGGTTGAGGTTGATGATCCGGGCGATACTAAATTCCTTGAAGGAGAGCTTGTTAACAAGACCGCCTTCCAGGATGAGAACGATGAGATCTTCGGCAAAAAGGTCGTTATCGATCCGGGTGATTCAGAAAACTTCAAAGCCGGACAGATCATGTCGGCAAGGAAACTCAGGGACGAAAACTCCCTGCTGAGAAGGAAAGACAGAAAGCTTGTTGATGCCAGGGATGCCCAGCCGGCAACTGCACGCCAGGTGCTGCAGGGTATTACAAAGGCCTCACTGCAAACCGACAGCTTCCTTTCCGCTGCATCATTCCAGGAAACAACCAAGGTGCTTACACAGGCAACCACCCAGGCTAAGTCCGACGACCTGCTCGGATTGAAAGAGAACGTGCTGGTCGGCCACCTGATCCCTGCCGGTACAGGACTCAGGAGATACCAGGATATTATCGTGGGTTCGAAAGAGGAGTACGAAGCGCTGATGGAAAGTAAGGATGAAAATGAAGCAATGGTAAAAGCGGAAAAAGACTAAATTTATCGTTATGACAGAACAACCTAAAAAAAAGAACCAGATCAACATTGAATTAGGCGAGGAAATGGCCGAGGGCACTTATGCCAATATGTTTATGATAGGTCACTCCAACTCGGAGTTCATCATTGATTTTATCAAGTGGATGCCGGGTGTGGCCAAAGCCAAGGTTAAGTCAAGAATCATATTGACCCCTCAACACGCGAAGAGGTTGCTCAGGGCTCTCCAGGAGAATATATCAAAGTACGAATCGATGTTTGGAACGATTGAAGTACCGGAGGGTGGCGGCGACATGATGCCCCCCTTCAACCTGGGATCCCCGACAACAGAAGCCTAATCTTGATTATCTGAATATTAAACAGCTCCGAAAGGGGCTGTTTTTTTTCCCTGTAACCTTAATGGAAAGCACTTTCATCATGAGGAGCGAGCAAAGTGAGTGACGAAGGGCCGCTAAACTATATTTGAATCAGCACTATGCACGCGTTTTACGAAATACAGTAGCAGAGGGGTTTTCGAGCACAGCAGAGTGAAGCGAGAAACCTTCTCGGATTGCTATTGAACTAAAAGCTTGTAAACACTATGATGATCAACAGATCCCAAACGAAGCAAATACATTCCTTCCGGCAATCCCGAACACCGTCCTGAAATGCGCTCGCCTGGTGCCAGATAAATATCTTCCGATCGGATCCTTTTCCCCGAAATATCCGTTATGGTGTATTGCCCCGAAAATGCCTTTCCCATTTCATTACGTATAAAAAAGTAATCTCCTGCCGGATTGGGATATACCAGGAAATCGCCCGGAAGCGGCCGTTCTTCGATCCAGAACGGGAACTGGTTCTCATAGCATCCCATGTCAACCTTTTCGCGGAATACACGTGAATTCCCTGCCAGGTCGATCAAGGGGAGCATGACGGCGTAGATATCCAGGCGACCGGTATCGATGCAGGGCGATTCATTTGAGAGGGCATAGTCGGAACCGAAAGTTTCGAAAAGCGGGTCGCTCGCGATATTTCCGTCACCCCAGTCGATCTCGTAATCACCATAGCCACGTATAACGCCGGCCCCCCCTTCAATATCGCTATAGCTCACGTGTATGCCGGTCGGATCTTCCGACTCACCCAGGTAGATCTTCGGATCGGCGCTGATGGTATCATCCCAGAGTATCGAATTCACCAGTGTAAAATAACCATCCGCACAATAAATGCTGCCCGTGCCGGGAGCAGTATTTCCGGAGAATGTGCAATTCAGGCTGAAACCGTTCGACTGGGCCTGCAATATGGCTCCTCCCCCTCCGCCATGGGAGTTATCCAGTTCTGCATGGTTTTTGGAAAAAAGGCAGCCGATCATGGTGGCGTCGGAAGCGGTATAAACGCCCCCGCCAAAATCCCCTGCCCTGTTACCGGAAACATTACAATTAATAAGATCCAGTTCGTTATCGTAGGGTGTTACCAGTATACCGCCCCCGTCGCTGAGGAAAAGTTCTGTTTCTGATGTGTTATCCAGGATTTCGCAATCCCTGAAATAGGCATCTATGGCCTCAAGCAGTGCGATGGCCCCTCCGCTTCCGCTTGCAGTGTTGCTGGCAAAAACGCACCTGTCAACAAGCAGTTCCCCCGATCTGTGGCATACCAGGGCACCCCCCCCTGCATGGCTGGAGTTGCCTACAAAGGAACAATCCCTCAGGTCCAGGTTGGTATTATCAGAGTAAAAGGCACCCGCAATGCTTGACCTGTTACCGCTAAATGTGATCTCTTCAAGTATGTAATCTGAATCAAGCGCATATATCGCTCCCCCCTTTCCGGCCTGCAGTACAAGGCTGGTGGAATTATCCCCAAAATACAGTCTTTTTAACTGGATATCAGCATTCTGCAGGTATATGGCCCCTCCCCTTCCGCTGGCATAATTCTGGCTGAATGTTGAATTAAAAATGGTGACATCATCCCTGTCCTTAACCGAAAAAGCCCCTCCGTCGGCAAATACCGCTCCTCCATTGGCCCTGCTGAAAGCACAATAATGGAAAAGCAGATTTCCCTGGTAGGCTGTATCCGTTTGTTGTATCCTGATGCCCAGCCAGGAGCTTTGTGCGGCGGTAAAGATCACCGAATCCATGGGCGTACCCATGGCCCTGATATAGCCTTCAATACTGAGGTAGGCGCTGTCGTGGAACTGCAGCATACATCCTGCCTCTATGTACAATGCCGAATCGCGATGGATGGTGACCGGTGCCTCGATCAGATACGGGCTGCCGGTCGAATCCCAGGTTCCCGATACGTAACCACCGGGGATGATCGTCTGCCCGAAAACTGTTAATCCGGCCAGGACGAATGCTAAATACGAAAGAGCAATTTTGATGCGCATGGCATCATAAATATACAAAAAAAGACGCTCCTTTCGAAGCGCCTTTTATTAATATCGAATAATGAACATGGAACATGGAATAATGAATATAATCCAACATCCGAGCTCCAACACCCAAAACCTATTTAGTTTTGTCCGGATACGGAGGGATCGGCAGTTCATTCTTATAATCAAACTCCTCGATCTGCTCCAGTATCACCTCTATGGCTTTGTTCAGCTGCTGGTCTTCGCCGGCATATTCTTTTGCGGGATCATTGTCTATGACAATATCCGGTTCTACCCCGACACCTTCGATCACCCAGCCTTCGCCGTTAACGCCGTAAGGCGCGAACTCCGGTCGCATCAGTGTGCCGCCGTCGACAAATGGGATGGGGCCACGGATACCGACCACGCCACCCCAGGTACGCACACCAATGATGGTTCCGAGTTCCAGTGCCTTGAACTGGTATGGGAAGAGGTCGCCGTCGGAGGCGGAATAATTGTCGATCAGCATCACCTTGGGCCCTACAAAGACCTGTGCAGGCCTTGTGCCCGGTTCTGCGTTCCGCGACATGGAGTTCATCACCAGCACGCGTTGCAGCCTTTCAATGATCATGGGCGAAACATTTCCACCGCCATTTCCACGATCGTCGATGATGAGGCCTTTCTTGTTGAGCTGCGGGTAGAAATATTTCACGAATTCATTCAGCCCCGCCGCACTCATATCGGGAATATGGATATATCCTACCTGTCCGTCGGTGGCCTCGCTCACCTTTTTGATGTTCTCGCGAACCCAGGTATAATAGTACAATCCCGACTCATCGGTAATGGGCTTCACGATCACTTTGCGGGCATCCTTTTCTTTTGGCTCAGCATTCACGGTGAGTTCCACCTGCTTGCCGCCTTTATCAAGCAGTGCGGCATAGATATCCACCATCTCGTCGGTGGGGGCACCGTTAACGGCAATGATATAATCGCCTTCATTCACGTCGACACCGACTTCCCTGAGCGGAGCACGGGTTGAAGAAACCCAGTTCTCCCCTTCGAGGATCTTATCGATCCTGTAATAACCCGATTTATCGCGGCTGAGTTTGGCGCCCAGCAACCCGGTTTGTATGCGTTCGGGTGAGGGTTTATCACCCCCGCTGATGTAAGCATGACCGATGTTGATCTCTCCGATCATCTCACCAATGATATAGTTCAGGTCGTTCCTGTTGTTCACATAAGGCACCAGCACGGCATATTTGTCGCCAATGGCTTTCCAATCGAGCCCGTGCATATTCGGCGCATAGAAGAAGTGGCGCATCTGCCTCCAGGCTTCCCAGAAGATCTGCTCCCACTCTGCCTTGAGGTCAACCCAGACCTTCATGTCGGAGAGGTCGATAAAATCATCAATTTTCGGTTTTGCCATCGGCAGGTCGATCACTGCATACTTGCTACCCTGCGATACCAGTACTTTTTTCTGGTCGGCCGAAACGATAAAGCTTCCGAGGTTTCCGAGCGAAGTTTCATTCTGTTTCTTCAGGTTGTAGTATTTGGTTTCCACACCATTGCCACCTGAACTGAAAAACGTATAATATACATTGCCACCGATCGGGTGGATGTTCCAGTAGTTCCCGGCTTCAATGGGTAGGTCGATGAGGCGGTCGACAATGCCGTCAAAATCAATTTCGTTGCTTTCCTCTTCGCCTTCTTCTTTTTCTTCCTTTTCGCCATTTTCCTTTTCGTTCTCATCTGATTTTATCGCAACTTCATCGTTTTCCGGTTCAAAAGGATTGGGTGTATCTTTCTGCAGGGTCACAAAGTATATGCTTCCCATATCTCGGTATGCATGGTTCCATTCCGTGCGGCTGTATATCGGGTTGAAATCACGGTTAGAGGTAAAGAAGAGGTACTTGCCGTCATCACTGAAAACCGGGCTTCCGCAATCGTACCAGTCGTCGGTAACGGCATGTTTTTCTCCTGTTTCCGTATCGAAGATCCAGACTTTGGTCACTGCCCTGTTCTCCGGCAGGGAGTATGTGATGTACCTGCTGTCGGGCGACCAGTTGTAGCTTCTCATCTCCCATGAGCCCGATTTGTCCACTTCCGTGATCTTGCCGCTTTCAACATCCATATACCTCAGGCGCATCTTTTTATCGCCCCAGAGCAGCTTCTTGCTGTCGGGCGACCAGATGGGATTGTATTTGTAGGTATCGGCATTCTCGGTCAGCTGCTCCGGCTCCCCGGTACCATCCTGATTGATGATGTAGATCTCGTCTTCTCCTGTTATATCGGAGATATACGAGATATATTTCCCATCGGGCGACCATTCCACGTTGCGGTCGTTCACGCCGCATGAAGCGGTAAGGTTTCGGGTGATGCCTGACTTCACGGGCACGGTGTACACATCGCCGCGCGCACCGAATACCACGCGCTTCCCGTCGGGGGAAATGGCCAGTGAATTGATATTGTCGCTGGCATCTTTCAGTTCGTTCCTTCCGGAGGCAAAATCTTCGGCCAGCATTACGTTCACCTTGTTGATCAGGCCGTTGGAAAGGTCATAAGTATAAAGATAGCCCCCGTTCTCGTATATAATGGCTTCATCACCCATTGAGGGGAACTTAATGTCGAATTCGGTATAATCGGTCAGCTTTTCGGTAGTGCCGCTCTCCACATCGTATGCAAAGAGGTTCATGGTACGGTCGCGGTCGGAGAGGAAATACACCTTGCTGCCGTGCCACATGGGAAAGATATCCTGGTATTCGTTATCGGTGATATTCTGTACTGTCCTGGTTTCGAAGTCGTAGATCCAGACATCATCCGCCATGCCGCCTTTGTAATATTTCCAGGTGCGGAACTCACGGAATACCCTGTTATAGGCCAGTTTGGTCCCGTCGGGAGAATATGAGCAGAAGCCGCCGGCAGGCAGCGGAAGCTCCTGCGAGAGCCCGCCTTCTTTTGATGCAAGGAATAGCTGCCCCTTAAAGGAGTTAAAGGATTGTTTCCTGGAGCGGTATACGATCTCGTCGTTGTCCTTCCAGCACATCACGACATTGTTCGGCCCCATCCTGTCGGAGATGTCATCCCTGCCCAGGGTAGCGGTATACGTTGCCCTGAAAGGCACACCGCCCTCTGCAGGCATTACATACACCTCGGTATTCCCGTCGTATTGCCCCGTAAAGGCAATGCTGCTGCCGTCGGGTGAGAAACGTGCGAACATTTCGTAACCGTCAACGTCGTTGGTAAGTTTCCTGGCCAGGCCACCGTCCTTATCAACGGTGTACAGGTCGCCGGCATAGGTAAAGACCACCTGGTCGCCATGTATGGCCGGAAAACGAAGAAGCCGTGCTTCTTCCTGTGCAAACATGCTTATCGCAAACGCCATAAGCATCATCATAAGCGTAATTTTCTTCATAATAATTAACATTTTATAAGATTTTTCTCCTGTTGCTCCAAAGCTATGCCAAAATTCTCAATAAGCTTGTAATCAAAAATATATAAATAAGAACAAAACAGATATGTAAATTTAATGTACATTCCTGTACAACGGGCGTCCGCCAGCGGACATTATACCTTCTCCAGGCGGTAATCCTCATCGAGGTAAAGCAGGAATTTACCTTTCACACTGTAGCCCATATCGTTTAGCAGTGAAGCATATCGTTCCAGCTGCTTTATATATTTCTGTTCTTCCTTTCCCGTTTTATAGTCGAGCACGATAGCTTCCCCTTCCCTTATCATCACCCTGTCGGGACGGAATTCCCTGCCGTCGGACTGCATGATGGCTGCCTCGTTCTTCACCTCAAAGCTCCCGTCGAAGAACGACCTGAGTTCTTCCTCACCGAGGATGCGTTTCAGCAGGATCTCGAGTTCCTGTGCCTTTTCCGGGGGTATCACACCTTCTGTTACTGCTTTTTTCACCATGGCTTCGGTATCATCGCGTTTCACGATCCCTGCCAGGATGTTATGCACCACCCTGCCCCACTCCAGGTTAACGGCATCATCCTCCAGGTCCCAGTATTCGGCCGCATGCCCGCTCAGAACGATGCTTTCACGCCAGTCGCCGGAAATAAAGCTGGCGGGCTGAAGTGCATCAATAACAGTTTTCTCCTCTGTTGCACGCTGCCCTTCTGTCCCGATGAGGTATTCCGTCTGCCCCTCGCTCCACAGCCCGGTATGCTCGAGGTATGCCCGCGTCATGGATGGGATGTTGTTGATCTCTTCAGTAGTTTTCTTTGGCATGTCGCACATGATGTGAAGGATATCCGCAGGCCTGGTCGTTGCCACATAAAGCAGGTTCAGCAGGTCGAGCTGCTGCATCTCCTGTTCCCGCCCGTACACCTCGCTGAAGCGGGTTTCCTGCATGGCTTTTGACAGAGGAAGCAGGGCGGTGCTGAGTTCCGGGAGGTTTTCATCGCTGATATATACCCATTTCTGTTCGTTGCGCATCTCCGCCGTGTCGTTGGCAAAGGGAAAGATCACCACCGGGAATTCCAGCCCTTTGGCCTTGTGGATGGTCATCACCCTGACAGCATCCACGCCTTCCGGCACCACAATGGAGAAGCGATGCCTGTTCGCCCGCCAGAATTCCGTAAATTCTTCCGGCACGAAACGTTTGTTCATTCCATAGTTATGGACCACATCGAGGAAGAAGAAGAGGTAGGGGTCAGGCCTCTCATGCAATGAGAAATCCCGGATAAGTGCCTCCACCCTGTCGTAGAGGCCCATCTGCATAAGTTCAGCCCTGTTGAAGCGGATCCCCTTGCTATCAAGGAAATCAAGCATGAATCCGGGTTCCGCTTCGCGTATGCCCCGCTGCAGCAGTTCATTCAGCTTTTCATCAGGGTAGCGCCGGGCGAGGTAAGAAAGCATGCCCGCACCGGCCGGTTTATCTTCGTGGTTTGCGAGGTGGTCGAGGCAATGGATGATAAAATTCACCTCGTGCGAGGATGACAGCAGCAGTGATTCGGCCGAGACCACATCGATGCCTGCTTTGAGCAGTTCCCGGGCGATCTTGCTGGCTTCGCTGTTCGATCGCGTAAGGATGGCGATATCGCGAAAGGCATAGCCTCTGTGCTCCTGCAGATCACGAACGCGATCCAGTATCCTGCTGATATAAACGGGTTCTTTATCTTCCTTCTTCCCTTCTTCGTCGATGAAGCTGATGCAGACCTCTCCGCCTGGTTTGGGCTTGCCGATCTCCTGCTCGCAGTCGCGGTAGATCTTTTGCAGGCGTTCGGGCAGCATCCCCGACAGGAAGGTATAAAAACTGTTATTGAACCTGATGATCTCATCACGTGAGCGGAAGTTGCTGCCGAGGTTCTTCCCGGCGTAGTTCCGGTCAAGGCTGGCTTCCCGATCGTCCATCTCTGGCAGGGCGGGTTTGTCGAATATTTCCGGCAGCCGCGCGAGCTGCTCCACCTCCCCGCCCTTGAAGCGGTATATGGCCTGCTTGCCGTCGCCCACAAGCATGCTGAACTGTTCCGTTGCCAGGGCATTCTCCACCAGCGGCAGCAGGTTCTGCCATTCCAGCACAGAAGTATCCTGGAACTCGTCGATGAGGTAGTGGTGATATTTTTCGCCCAAACGCTCATAAATAAAAGGCACCGGCTCGGAGTGCACCACCCCGGCAATGCGCTTGTCGAATTCCGAGATATGGATCACCCCGTCGTTCTCCCGTACCTGGTCGACCACCTTCAGTATCTCGTTCAGCACCGCCAGCTGGAAGATGTTCTTCCGCAGGATGGAATAAGCCCTGTACTGTTCCTTGTTCGCCTGTATATATTCATGCATGGCCAGCATAGGCCGGCGCATATCTTCTTTTATTTCATCAATAATGGCCTTGCGTTCCGCGGGAAGAGACTTCGAATACCATTTATCGTCGTTCAGGGCATCCAGGAAACGTGAATTCTTGTCGATATCCTTGAAGTTCCTTTCATACAGCTTGATCATGTAGCCGTACATCCCTGATTTGCCATAGGGGAAATCGCTCACTGTCAAACCATTGGAGTCCCAAAGCCGCATAATTTCCACTGCCATGGATTGCAGTTTGCGCTCAAATTCACGGCAGGCGGAATTCAGTTTTGTGCTCACGGCAAGGATGCTTTCGCTGTCCATCTTTTGCAGCTGCGGCAGGAATTTCACGATATCGTCGCGCAGCAATCGTTTCGAGAACGTCCGCAGGTCGCGTTCAATGTCCCAGTTCTGTTCATCCTCAATGCGTGATTCTGTGAAGCCGGTGAGTGCCTTCGTGGTTTCGTCGTCCACCCCTACCCTGCCCAGCAGTATGTCGACGGCCTGCTGCACCAGCACATCGTCTTCCGTCTCCACATCGAAGTTCAGCGGCAGGTGCAGGTCGAAGGCAAAGGTGCGCACGATGCGGTGCATGAAGCTGTCGATGGTGCTCACGGCAAACTCCTGGTAGTTGTGCATTATGCTGGTCAGCACCTGCGCGGCACGTTCAGACAGGATGTTTTTGTCTGTATCCAGCTCTTTGGAAAGCTCAGGCAAAAGGTATTTTATGGCCGGGTCGTCTTTATGCTCTTCCGGAGCGGCGATCTGTTCCAGGTAGCTCAATATGCGTTCCCGCATCTCGTTCGCCGCTTTGTTGGTAAAAGTGATGGCCAGGATGTGCACATACGCACGGGTATTCCCGGCCAGCGCCAGTTTCAGGTATTCCTTCACCAGCGTATAGGTCTTCCCCGAGCCGGCAGACGAACGGTAGACGTGGAAATTTTTCATGAAGTCCAAAGATAAGAAAAAGGTGCGGGGAACGAGGGACGCGGGACGATGAAGTTTCAAGTTTCCTTTGAGTTCTTCGCGACCTCCTTTGCGTCCTTTGCGGTAGACTGATTTAACTGATTCAACTGATTCAACCGATTTCAGGAGATCCCTCGCTTTGCTCGGGATCAGTTCGTCTATGGCCTTTCAATACGCTTCGCTCTTGAAAAACCAGTCTCACTGATTCAACCGATTTAACTAAATTTGCGCATTAACCTAAATACCATGAAACATATTTTTTTCATATTCATTTCCATTACAATTATTACAGCAAGCGCCCAGGAACCCCGGGCCATCTTTAAGGAATACGAACCCGGCTTTTACCAGAAGGAGATCCTGCCGGATGCAAAAGATGAACAGGAGCCCTCGAACCGAAGTTATTTTGCAGCGGAGCTGGATGCCGACGACTACCCCACCGATATACTGGACTACACCCGGTACTGGCATACCGATCCGCATTCCCAGGGCAACACCGGCACCTGCTGGTGTTTTGCCACCATCTCTTTCCTCGAATCGGAGGTGTACCGCAGCACCGGGCAGGAGATACGCTTATCGGAGATGTACATCGTATACTGGGAATACGTGGAGCGTGCCAGGGCCTTTGTCGAAAACCGTGGTGATGTGTACTTCGCCCAGGGATCGGAGGCCACCGGTGTATTGCGCATGATGAAGAAGTACGGCATCGTGCCTTATGCCGAATACCCCGGACTGCCCTATGGGAAGAAGTTCCACAACCACAGCAAGATGTTCGACGAGATGAATGCTTACCTGCAGAGTGTGAAGGAGCGCAACGAATGGAATTCCGTGATGGTCGTCTCCACCATCCGCAGCATCCTCAACAGCCACATGGGCGAACCGCCCACCAGGGTTTATTACGAAGATGAAATGTACTCCCCGCTCACCTTCATGAAAAATGTGCTGGAGATCGATGCCGATGATTATTTCAGCTTTATGTCGACCATGTCGAAAACATATAACGAGAAGGGCGAGCTGGTGGAGCCCGACAACTGGTGGCATTGCGACAATTACTATAACCTCGAGATCCCGGATTTCATGACCGTGATCGACGATGCCCTCGACAGCGCCTATACCGTTTGTATTTGCGGGGATGTGAGCGAGCCCGGTTACGACCGCTGGAGCGAGGTGGCCATTGTGCCCGATTTCGACATTCCGGCCGGATACATCAACGAGGCCTCACGCGAGATGCGCCTGCAGAACAAGACCACCACCGACGACCACTGCATCCATATCGTGGGATTCCAGGATGTGGACGATGAGCGCTGGTATTTGATCAAGGACTCCGGCTCCGGCGGATTCGACGGCCCCAACAAAGGCTACCGCTTCTACCACGAAGACTATGTGAAGCTGAAGATGATGAACGTGATGGTGTATAAGTATGCGGCGCAGCGCGTATTGGACGACATTATAAAATAGATACCTGAGCACATTTACTCCGCAGGTGTTAGGCGTTGGGTGTTGGGCGTTTGGCATTAGGCATCAAAAATGGCTGAGTGTCGAGGGTTGAGTTAGTTTCAAGTTTCAAGTCTCGAGTTTCGAGTCTCATTTTCTTCATTTTTTTTATATTTGATCAAGCCTTTTCAAAAATCACGTCATGAAAGAAACACCTGTTAAAAAGTACCCTGTTACGGTATTCTTTATTCTGGCATTCATCATTTCCTGGGGTGCCATATGGCTGATCTTCGGTTCCGATGGCATCCCGGCCACCACTGAATTGCAGCAACAGATCGGGATGGCGATACTGCTCGGCCCTGTTATCGCGGGCTTGCTGCTGATCATGCTTTACGACGGGGAAAAAGGCCTGCAGCAGCTGGGTTCGAGCCTGGTTAAATGGCGGGCCAGCGCCTGGTGGTATGTGGTGGCGCTCTTCACCGCGCCCCTGTCCACGCTGGCATGCATTGAGCTGCTTCCATTATTCACTACTTACCATGCGCCTGCTATAATCGGTTCAGGTGCTCCCTCAGAACTGATCATGCTCGGCATCATCGGGGGCATTACCATTGGCCTCTTCGAAGAAGTGGGCTGGACCACCTTTGCCGTACCGCGTTTGCTGAAGAAATATAATATTTATGCAACAGGGCTGCTCGTGGGACTGCTCTGGGGCGCCTGGCATTTTATATTGTTCTGGGAAGACGACAGCTTCAGCAAAACGATCCCGTTCCTGCTCCTGCTGGCGAGGCTTTTCTCCTGGCTCCCGGCCTACCGCATCATCATGGTATGGGTGTATAAGAACACGCAAAGCCTTTTGATCATCATCCTCATGCATGCCAGCCTGGTTGCCAGCCTGGCCACCCTGGATCCGGCTGTTAGCGGTAGCGATCTGCTCATCTTTATCCTCATCCGCGCCGCGATCCTCTGGGCCATCGTAGGCCTGGTGGCCATTGCCAGCAAAAGGAAAGCGAGCTCTGAGTGAACGGTAACCGTTAGCCGGTAAAAATTGAGTGAATAGTGATTATATCCTAATGATTATTGGAGAATGGGATTGAATAAATACGAATTATCTGAATTCTACAATCTCAATCGTTATTCGGAACTAATCACTAGGATCTCATCACTCTCGTCAGCCCTTAATACTGAATATTGTGCATTGTGAATTCAATATTTTTAATGATCCATTTTTCATTTTGCTGGTAAGTGAATGGACCCGCATCTATCCCGCTAAATGAAACATGACGTATATATCATGTGCAATTCACAATGAGCAATTCCGGTAGCCGGTAGCCGGTAACCGTTGACCAATATCAGGTTTCAAGCTTCATTTGAATTTTATCCATTATTCCATATATTTGGTTAAATTTACTAATCAGGATCATAATCTGTACCACCAAAAGGATATAGTTATTTGAAGCAGGCACATGCATGGAGAATATATATAAAATATCAATATAACATTTCATTTCATAGGATACATCATGAAGAATAATGCTTTTTTAATCTCGATCGGGATTGCACTGATCTCACTGGGATTCTTAATTCCAGTCTCCTATTCACAAAGCTGTTTACCGGACGGAATCATCTTCAATACCCAGGAGGAAGTTGATGACTTCCAGCTAAACTATCCCGGATGCACAGCAATCGAAGGCTTTGTTAGCATTGGAAGTGCGGGTTATGACAACATCACTAATCTTTCCCCATTGAATGTGCTGACTTCGATAGGCGGAGACCTGAGGATTTCCCTGTGTGATTCACTGGATAACCTGCTGGGGTTGGAAAATATTGACAGCATTGGTGGTGACCTTGTCATAAAAAGCAATAATATGTTGACAAGTATCACTAACATGGGGAATGCAGCGTATATTGGCGGGAACCTTTCGATACATGATAATTCCCAGTTAAGTTCCTGCGATGCAACAAGCATATGCAACTATTTATTTGCTCCTGATGGGATCATCGATATTTATGACAATAGTGACGGATGCAGCAACCCGGCTGAGATTGCAAGCAGTTGCGATTTTACAATGCCCTGTCTCCCGTATGGGAATTATTATTTCACATCGCAGAGTGAAGTAGATAACTTCGCAACAGATTATCCCGGCTGTACTGATCTGGCAGGCAATGTCAATATCGGTTCAGGAAAGGGAAACATGATCAGCAATCTTCAGGGACTAAATGTCATCACTTCCATCGGAGGAGAACTAAGAATAAAAAATAATGATTCCCTGACGTCGCTGCTTGGATTGGAAAATTTAATAAGCATTGATGGCAATTTGATCATAGGAGAAAAGGATATATATGGCGAATACGGAAATCCGCTGTTAACCGATCTTGAGGGGCTGGATAACTTAAGCAATGTAGGAGGTCGGGTTGGAATAGGATACAATCAATCTCTCGTAGACCTGTCCGGCCTTGAAAACATAGTTTCGTTAACCCACTCGCTTTCCATAACAGAGAATCATTCGCTAAGAAACCTGAACGGTTTGGATAACCTTGAAGAAGTTCAATCATTATGGATTGGTGGCAATGATTCCCTGACCACCTTAAGTGGCCTCGGATCCTTACAAACCTGTCACGAAAACCTTAGTATAGGCTATAGTGATGATTATTCTGGGGTAATGGGGAACCCATCGCTGACTACTTTAAGTGCTTTGAGCTCATTAACTTCGGTTGGTGAATATTTTCTGGTAGCTCATAATCCCTCACTTGAAAGTTTGCAGGGTTTGAATAATTTGGATTCTGTTGATGGCCTGGGTATAATTGAAAACCATTCACTTTTGAGTATGGATGGTCTTGATAACCTGAGTGTTATCGGAGATGGTATCGGAACGAGATTGGTTAATATAATCAGGAACAATTCCCTGTCTTCCCTATCGGGTTTAGAGAACCTGAGCACCATGCCGAATTTGCATATTGAAAGAAATGCCGCATTGAGCAGCCTCTCAGGCCTGGAAAACCTTACCACCATTACATTGAATCTTGTTATCCAGGATAATGACCTGTTGAGGGATTTGAATGGCCTGAATAATCTAGTGGAGATCGCCTGGGGGTTGAATATCTCGCAAAATACATCATTGGAAAATTTGGCAGGCCTGAACGCTTTGACTTCAATCGGGTCGGGGATCTGGCTGGAAGGCAACCCTTTGCTCCAGAGCCTGTCGGAATTAGAAAACCTTGATTCAATTGGAGGAGACCTGAGAATTTTTGGGAATCCTGCTCTTTCAGTCTGTGCCATACAAAGCATTTGCGATTACCTCGACAATCCCCCTGGGTATGTGGAGATCAACAATAATACCACAGGCTGCAACAGCCAGGCTGAAGTTGAAGATGCATGTGGAGCAATGGTCACCTCAGAATTGGGAAATGGATTTGAGATCGCGATCTACCCGAATCCCGCTCGTGACAAAATTTCAATTGTAAAACCCGATGATGTGCAAATTGAATTTCTGAGGATAATTAACCAATTAGGACAGGTTGTAATAAACCGGAATAATGTGAATACCGCGATCGATGTATCTGAACTCCGATCCGGAATATATTTCATCACCATAGAAACAGCGGCCGGGATCATTGTCCAAAAGATTTTGATCAAATAGGATTTGGCAAGCTTAAATTCCATTTGATAGAAAAACTTTCAGTTGACAGTTTATTGAATTAGGCAGTAACTAATATCTCACCTTCGTATTTCGATTTTCGATCCTCGATCTTTGTTTTTCGTTTTTCCTGCTTTTCCTTCTCCCCCCGGCGGGTGCATTTTGAATGTTCGGCACCCGGTACCCGGCACTCGGCACTCCGGTAACCGGCAGCCGTTAGCCGGTAAAAATTGAGTGAATAGTGATTATATCCTAATGATTATTGGAGAATGGGATTGAATAAATACGAATTATCTGAATTCTACAATCCCAATCGTTATTAGGATCTCATCAATAGGATCTC
>JAZBOU010000027.1:0-23202 GCA_036351275.1 Bacteroidales bacterium | reverse complement strand
TAAACTGCAGGGTGGCAGTATCTGGGACTGGGTTGACCAGGGGCTGCTGAAGACGGATAAGTTTGGGAATGAATACTGGGCTTATGGCGGCGACTTTGGGCCGGAAGGAACACCCTCCGACTATAACTTCTGCGCAAATGGACTGGTGAATGCCGACAGGAGCATCCACCCCGGACTGCATGAGGTTAAAAAAGTGTACCAGAATGTGCATTTTTCAGTGTCGCCCGACGATAAGGATAAAATTGTGATCCACAATGAATACAACTTCACCGACCTCGATGAATTCGACTTTTATTATACTTTCCTGGCAGATGGCAGGCCGGTCGTGAAAGGTGAACTGCCGGAATTCGGATGCGCCCCCGGACAGACTACCGTGATTGATATGCCCCATGCTGTGGCGCTCACCGAGCCGGGTGTTGAGTACTTTCTGAATTTATACATGCATGCAAAACAGGAAATGGGACTGATCCCGAAAGGTGCGATGCTGGCCGCCGAACAGATCCGGCTACCTTACAGGCCTGTCCTTGCCATGCCATTGCCGGGACCTCTCCACGGGCTCGATATGAGCGACTCGGATACATTACTTGAAGTGTCCGGTCAGGATTTCAGTCTCTCTTTCGATAAGGAAAACGGACAATTGTCATCATATAAATACAGGGGAAAGGAACTCATCCTTGCCGCTCCCGTACCTTATTTCTGGCGCGAGCCAACAGATAATGACCATGGCTTTGGAATGGTCAGAAAACTGGGGGTATGGAGAAGCGCTTCGGAGAACCGGGAACTTACCGGGTTTGAAGTACTTGATTCCGACAGCAGGCAGATCGTAGTAAAAGTAGATTATTCCCTGCCCGATGTCTATTCATCTTACAGCCTGGTATACAGCATTGATATGTTCGGGGACCTTGTGCTGCAGGGGAGCATCCATCCCGGCGACAGCATCCTGCCTGACATGCCGCGATTCGGATTTTATATGGAAATGTTCGGTCAATATGATAATGTGGAATGGTTCGGCCGCGGGCCATTCGAAAATTATGTCGACCGGAAAACAGCTGCATTTGTTGGATTGTATAAAGGCAAGGTTGCCGATCAGCATGTATCTTATATCCGCCCCCAGGAAAACGGCAATAAATGTGATGTACGATGGATGAGCCTGACGGATGAGGATGGCCGGGGACTGAAATTCTCTTCAGGGGGATTGTTTGAATTCACGTTGCAGCAATACAGGCCTCAATGGATTTCCCAGAGCACAAGGGAGAGCAAGATGCACAGTGTGGATGTGCCGAGGAGGAACATGGTATGCATCAACCTCGATGCCTTCCAGATGGGTGTGGGCGGAAACAACAGCTGGGGTGCCTGGCCGTTGGAAAAGTACCGCTATCCCGCGAAAGCATACAATTTTGAACTCAAAATAGAACCCATTGTAAAATAAGTTCCAGGATATAAAAACCAAGATCAAGATGCAACTCAAAACTCAAAACTCAAAACTCAAAACTAATCCAACACCCAACACCCAACACCCAACACCCAGCTGGCTGCATCCTTTTTTGATGTTGCTTGGTCTGGTGATGGTGATGAATTCCTGCAGTTTGTTTGATCGTAACACTGAGCCAGCTGATTATGTTGATCCACTGATCGGAACCGACGGCCATGGCCACACCTACCCGGGTGCCATGGTGCCTTTCGGCATGGTCCAGCTCAGTCCGGATACGCGTAAAGACAACTGGGATGCTTGCTCTGGTTACCATTACAGCGACGATACGATCTACGGATTCAGCCATACTCATTTAAGTGGAACAGGCGTTGGTGACTATGGGGATATCAGGCTGATGCCCTGCACTACCGTCAAGGATAGCCTGATCGCCATGCTGGGGAACGGGATACTGCCGTCAGCGGCATTCTCGCATGAAGATGAAACAGCAGAAGCAGGCTATTATGCAGTGGAGTTTGAGGATGTAGAAGTAGAATTAACGGTGGGACAGCGCAGCGGCCTTCATAAATATCATTTCGGGCAGGGTGAAAAGCATATCCTGCTCGACCTGTATGAAGGAGCTACCTCGGATAAAGTGCTTGCACTGGAACTGAATGTTATTGATGATCACAGCCTGAGCGGGTTAAAACGTACACAGGGATGGTCGAAAGACCAGTATGTATATTTCTATGCCGAGTTCTCGGAACCTTTTGAAGATATCGGCATTTTTGGTGAAGATAAAGCCCTTGACGGGAAATCATTCTCATCAGTGAATGACCTGAAGTGCCTGCTCAGCTTTGCTGATGAGGTGGATGACCTTTATGTTAAGGTGGGCATTTCGGCAGTGGATGCTGAAGGGGCGAAAAGAAATGTTTTGCACGACATTCCCGGATGGGACTTCGATGAACTGCGGCAGCAGGCTTATGAGGAATGGAATGAAGAACTGGGCCGAATTGAAGTTGAAGGGGGCACTGAAGAACAAAAGATTACCTTTTACACGGCACTCTACCATTCCTACCTGGCTCCGTATTTATATTCAGATGTGGATGGCCGCTATCGTGGCCATGACCTGAAAATACACAGGGCAGACCATGATATGTATACGGTATTTTCCCTGTGGGATACCTTCAGGGCCCTTCATCCCCTGTTCACCATCACGCAACAGCAGAGGACCAATGACCTGATAAAGGTTATGCTTGATATTTATGAGAAAGGAGGACTGCTCCCGGTGTGGGAACTGGCAGCCAATGAAACCTGGTGCATGATCGGCTATCATTCCGTTCCGGTGATCACCGATGCCTATATAAAAGGGATCCGGGATTACGATGTGAGTAAGGCCTATGAGGCAATGAAAAAGAGCAGCATGCAAAACCGGGAGGGCCTTGCATATTACCGCCGGTATGGATATATCCCGGCCGACAAAGACGGATCTTCTGTATCCAAAACACTCGAATATGCCTACGACGACTGGTGCATTGCCATGATGGCGAAGGATCTTGGCCATGAAGCCGATTATGATAAGTATATTCAGCGGGCACAGTATTACAAAAACCTGTTTGATCCCGAAACCGGTTTTATGAGGGGACGAATGAATGCAATGTGGGTTTCTCCATTCGATCCCGTTGAGGTAAATTTCATGCTCACGGAAGCCAACACCTGGCAATATAACTTTTTCGTACCGCAGGATATTTCGGGATTGATGTCTTTATACGGCGGCGCGGATGGATTTATCGCCAAACTCGACGAAATGTTCAACTCCGGTACGGAGATGAGCGGAAGGCATCAGAGTGACATTACCGGATTGATCGGGCAATACGCTCATGGGAATGAACCGAGTCACCATATGGCCTACCTCTACAATTTTGCCGGCCAGCCATGGAAAACACAACAACTGGTTAGGCAGATCATGGCTGAACAATACAGCGAGAAGCCGGACGGACTATGTGGAAATGAGGATTGCGGGCAGATGTCGGCCTGGTATGTACTGAGCGCTATGGGCTTTTATCCGGTCACACCCGGAACAGACTATTATGTCACCGGCAGCCCCATATTTGATAAGGTGACCATACACCTTGAAAACGGGAATAAATGTGTAATTGAGGCAAGGAATAACACTGCGGAGAATATGTATGTTCAGTCTCTCAGCATGAATGCAGCCCCCTACGCTAAGTCTTTCATCAGGCACAGCGATATCATGGACGGGGCCCACTTTGTATTTGAGATGGGGCCTGCACCGAATAAGGATTGGGGAAGCATGGAAGGGGAGATCCCGGCAACTGCCATCAATGACCGACTTATTACACCTGCGCCATACATCATTGCCGATTCACGCACCTTTTCCTACGATCTTGAACTGGCCATGGACTGCCTTGATAAAAATGCCGTGATCAAATATACATTGGATGGCAGCACACCTTCATTTGATTCCCGCACATATAAAACACCCCTGCTGATAAATAAGAATACCTCCGTAAGCTTGTTCTCGAAGGCAGAAGGAAAAGTATCAAGCAAGGTGGTGGAGGGCTTTTTCAGCCTGATGCCGGCCGGCCGCATGGTTACTTACGCCACACCTTACAATTCACAGTATACCGCAGGTGGTGACCTGGCCCTCATCGACCTGATCAGGGGTACCGACAATTTCCAGACGGGGTCATGGCAGGGTTTCCACGGCGTGGATGTGGATGTTGTTGTTGACCTCGGGAAAACACAGCGGGCCAATATCATCAGTGCCGGTTTCCTGCAGGACCAGAACAGCTGGATCTTCATGCCCGAGTGGGTGGAGTTCAGCATATCGCCCGACGGAAAAAACTATAAGAAACTGGGCAGGCAGGAGAACCGCATCGATCCTAAATCTGATGGAGGGATCACGCATGATTTTGCAGTAATGACTTCAGGGATGAATGTACGTTATGTCAGGCTTAAGGCGAAGAACCGTGCTGTCTGCCCCGAATGGCACCCCGGTGCAGGGAACCCGGCCTGGTTGTTTATTGACGAGATCATTGTTGAATAAAAAGGTTGCCAACCTTAATAAGGTTGGCAACCCTAAAAGAAATAAGGCCGGCTCAAAGAGCCGGCCTTCTATTCTGATTTCTGATTTCAAATTCTGATTTCTGAGTTCTAGAAGTTTTTCCCAAGGTAATCTGCAACCCCCTCAGAGGTATTGCTGATGCCTTCATCACCCTTGCGCCAGTTGGCGGGGCAAAGCTGCCCGTTCTCTTCAAAGAACTGAAGTGCGTCAACAGCGCGAAGCGCTTCATCCACGCTCCTGCCAAGCGGGTCATCGTTCACGACCTGGTGGCGCACCACACCTTGTTTGTCGATCAGGAAAAGGCCCCGGTATGCTACCGGCTCGCCCTCAAATTCCATTTCCCCATCTTCATTGTAATCGTATTCGCCTGCCAGAACATCAAAATTTTCCGCAATGGTTTTTGAATTGTCGGCAACCAGGGGATATGTCACACCCTTGATGCCGCCATCCTTAACCTCGGTGTTGAGCCATGCCCGGTGTGAGTATTTCGAATCGGTTGAGCATGCTACTACGGCAACATTCCTTTTTTCAAACTCCTCAAGCTTTTGCTGAAATGACAGAAGTTCTGTAGGAGATACAAAGGTAAAATCCAGGGGGTAAAAGAAGAATACCACATGCTTCTTACCGATGTACTGGTCGAGGGAGAATTTCTCCACAAACTCGCCTCCGTTAATCACGGCATCTGCTTCAAAAAGAGGGGCTTTTTTTCCAACTAATACAGACATAATTGATTTTTATTGTTGTTATATCATTAATTTTCAGTAATGCAAAGATAAACTTCTTTTCCTATTTAGAAAGAATTTATACAAGGTGTTATGTATTAAGTGTCAGTTGTTACCTTGCGATTATAGCTACCGTGTAAACCGAAACTTAATTGAAGGCCTTATCTGCTGTCAGCTATCATTCGCCAACTGTATTTTCCATCTTTTCCAGCTTTTTCAAAATTTCCTGGCTTAAACGCTTGTTGGAATAGTTCATTGAAATGATCTTGACCGAGATCAATAAAATCCCGACCTCCAGGAGAAGGTCCTGCGTAAGACCTTTTACAAAAAGTGCCACCCCGAAGAGGATGGCAGTAATTACAATGATCACAAAATCTGCAGTAGATAAGTATTTATTCAAACTATGGTACAGCTTAAAGGTTATATATTAAATGTTATCCAGAAAGGAACCTACATGATTTCATTAATGTTAAACAGAAGCGGCATATCCCTTTCAAAATCGTACAGGGTTTCTTTCCGTATTTCGTAGTAGTTACGATAGTAGTTCCGAAGAGCCTGGTAATAACCTTTCAGTGCATTGTCATTGTCGATCTGGGCATTATTAAGCTCCAGCACATCGTTCACCTGCCCGATCATGTAACGTCGCTGGGTTACATCGAATCTTTTCTGTGCCACGGTATCCGCTTTTGCAGCAATACGCAGCTGGTTTTCCTGCATGTTGAACTGCATTACCTTGAGAAAAATGTTTTGTTCAAAGTCGATCTCTTCCTGCTCGACCGAAGTATATACCAGTTCTTCATTTGATTCGGCAAGTTTTATCCTTCCTTTTGCTGATCCCCAGTCGAGGATAGGCACCCTGAACCCCAGGCTGACAACCTGCTGGTCATCAGGTTGGGTGTATGCTTCCTGCAAGTCGGGCCCCTGTGCGGCAAGCCCGAAAGTAGCGGTGAGATCGGCATCGAAACGTCCCGACATCTTGGCAGCATTTACAGCCGAGCGGGCTTCAAGCCTGCGCTGTTCAAAATCAAGTGCTGATGAGGAATTATAATTGGCTTCCCGTATAGCCCTTTCAGCATCGATCGTAAAGAAATTGTCCACCTTTGGCGGGATCAGTTCAATGGGTACGTCATCTTTTATGCGGAGGTAAGATTTAAGCTTGAAAAGATTATTCTCGAATTCCAGTTCTGCCTGCTCAACGGCAGCTTCTGCCTTAAGGAAATTCAGTTCCAGCTGAAGCAGTTCATTCTCGGCTATCTTTCCCAGTTGATACCGGCCCTGTGCAATGCGGAAAAGGGTGTCATAGTTGCTCATGTTTTTTACCGAGATCTCCAGGTCGATCTGTGCCTGGAGCAAATTAAAGAAATGGCTGGATGCCGTAATCGCGATCTGTTCAACATCTTCCAGGTATCGGCGTTTCGCCATTTCGTACTTCATGGGTTCCATGTAACGGTCCCATTTATAAGGGTTGTACTGGAATATGGGCTGTTCATACTCGATATTGATGATCTCGGCAGCGAAAGGGTTGGGCACGGGATTCCCGCTCAGATTGTCATTCCAGTTCAGCCTGCTGAATAATGAGATCGTACCACCCGTTGGCCCGATCTCCTGTGTCAGGGAAAGGCGTGCGTTGGCGCTTGCCTGGTCAACCGGTTTAAATTCAACACTACCGTCGGGTTGCTGCACGGCTTCTATGGAGCGGTTATACGCAGGGGTAGTACCCATGAGCGAAAGTCCAGGGAGGTAATCTGCCTTGAACGACCTGAACTCCCAATAGCTGCCCCTGAAGCGGTGCTTGGCAATGAGGGCATCAGGCGACTGCTGACGCGCAACGTAGATCACGTCCTCCAGCGACAGGTAGTTGGTTTCGTCTTCCTGAGCATAGGAATATACCCCGGATAATAAAGCAATTGAAATAAAAAGAATGGCTTTTCTGCCAATAATCTTTTTGGTTCTGATTCTTCTATTCATAACGCAGTGATTCAACAGGATTCTGGTTCGCAGCTCGCCTGGCGGGCATATACCCAAACATAATGCCAATGGCTGCAGATACGCCGAATGATACGACAATGGAAAGCAGTGATATGATCGTAAGTATACCGGTGAACTCGGTTATCAGTTTTGCAAATACCACACCCAGGACTATTCCGAGGAATCCCCCCGTAACACTGATCAGGGTTGCCTCGGTCAGGAACTGTGTAATGATGTCGCGACGCGTCGCTCCCGTTGCCCTTCTCACACCGATCTCCCGTATGCGTTCCATAACAGATGCCAGCATGATGTTCATAATCCCAATTCCCCCCACTATGAGAGATATGCTGGCTATCACACCCAGTACAATGTTAAAAATGTCTTTTGTCCGCTGTTCCTGTTTAAGCAACAATTCCGGAACGGTGATCTCGAAATCAACAATATCTGAGTGACGCCTCAGCAACATGCGGTTAAGAAGCCCTGTTGTCACATTAAGGTTTTCACTGTCGTCGACCTGGACCACGATCTTATCCAGCTGGTTCTTGTTGGTTTCTTCATCCGAACTGCTGCTGAAAGATGAGGTCATCATCGCTCCTCCCATGAACACCACTTCGGTGCCTCCGCCTCCAATATCGCGCCGGTCGATGACCGAACGATCCTTATAACGGAGTAATACGGTTTGCAGGGGTGCATAGATGTTATTGTTGTAATCGCTGATCCCAAGGTCTTCAGAGGTGCCGGTGGCCATCTTCATGCTTTCAAGTATCCCAACCACTTTCAGCCAGATATTTCCGCATTTGATGTATTTACCCAGAGGATCTTCTGCCGGGAAAAAACGAGATTTTATCGTGGGGCCGATAATGCACACCGGGCTTCCCTGCTGCATCTGGTATTCATTGAACATCTCTCCCTCCTGCAGTGGCAGGCTGTAAACTTCAAAAAAGTCGGGTGATACACCTTTCAAAGTTGCCTTTTTCCGTATGCCATCCTTGATAATGTATGTTTCATAGGTAACTTCGGGGCTGATCCTGAGAACCGTTGGTATGATCTCATGTATGCTTTTGGCATCCTCCAGGGTCAGGCCGGGTGAATATTTACCCTTAATGTTCTTGTTATCTTCGTCATTTTCACTATCTGCCGCTGAATTATCAAGGATGGGAGTGATCTGGATGTTGTTTACCCCAACCATTTTGATCTGGTCGAGAATCTCCTGCCGGGCGCCGTTGCCAATGGCCATCATGGCAATGACCGCAGCAACACCGAAGATGATACCCAGTGCCGTCAGAATCGAACGGAACTTATTGGCCAGGACAGCATCAATGGCAATATTTAGTGTGTGGTAGAATCTTTCCAAGGTGAACGTTTTTGTAACAGTTTAACGGCAAAGTATACCGCAAATTTTAAGATGTAGCAAATTTATATAATTATTAGATACTGGATACTGGATACTGGATACTGGATATTTATTACTCGTTTCTCGTTACTCGCTACTCGTTACTTGTTTCTCGTTACTTGTTTCTCGTTACTTGTTTCTCGTTACTTGTTTCTCGTTGCTTGTTTCGCGTTAGTCGTTACTCGTTTTTCGTTATTCGTTATTCGTTCTGGCTATTCTTTACTGCCTGTTTAAGGGATAATTCTCCTTTAGAAGGAAATAATATGCTCTACCCAGGTGGTTCTTAAATACATTGTCTTTGGCAGTGGGCAGGTATTCCTTGAAATAGCGATCGGTAGGTTGCAAGATTACCGGTGTTCCTGCAGGGGTATAGTTCATACTTTCCAGGTAAACCGGCTCCACCATGCCGTCCATATAAGGCTCTATAAAATCGAAAAGTTTGAATCCCAGGTATTTCAATAGTTTTCTCTGGGCTTTTTCCAACGAGCGTTCCATTTTTCTGAATATCGATCGCACAACAACTTTCTGCAGCCATCCCATGGAGGAGGTGAAGGTTTCTGTATCCACAAAGGGGTTGACCTCGGTGAAGTCATCCAGTGTCTGCACCGAGATCGGGGTTTGCGGTACCCAGTCGACGGTGTTTACAACATGCAGGGCCCATCCGCCGGCATTAATATAGTCATAATCGCATGCATAGTAGTGATTACCCGGTTTTGGAGCCGCACTATTATACGTTTTAATGAGGAGGTCATCAGGGAGCAGGCCGAGCGTATCATAGTGCATGTATGAATCGAGCAGGTAGGCTATGGCACCACCCTGGCTGTGCCCCATCAGGATATATTCACTGATGCCCCTGGCATGGTATTCATTGATCTTGTCAATGATCCCGGGTGCTATGGAAGCCAGTCCTGTTAACCATCCAACATGAACACCGGCCCTTGAATCATCGGCAAGCTTGTAAATGAATTTCTCGTTTTCGGAAATCTGAATGCTCCCGTTAGCCGCAACCATTCCTGTATAGAAATTCTCAAGCCAGGATCTGGTCTTTGCTGTCGTTCCCCTGATCTCAATGATCCCTATTTTGTCATCCCTGATATAGAGGTCCCACAAATTGTCGAGCGGCCCTGCAGGAGAGCGGTAAACATGTTTGTATTCAGAAGGATAGGGTACGCTGAATTGGTCAGAATGGATTAGTTCCGGGGCTTTGGGCGTGAGGCCAAGCATATCAGCGTATTCTTCCGCATTGAAACCCGGCTGAAGCTTGCTTTGCGGATAAACCTGCGGGATGAACAAAAAGAACCCAAATACACATAAAATGAAGTTGCAGCGTATGTTTTTCATATGGGATCGGTTTATTTATCGAGCGGGGAAAGCCTGGAAAAAGCTTCCATAACCACATTGACATAGGTTTTGGTTACCAGCAGGGATACAGGCGGATCGGAATCCAGTACAAGGTGCAGGCCGTCTTTCTCCTTTCGTATGATATCTACGCGGTCAAGGTTGACCATATAAGACCTGTGGCAACGTATGATCCGGCTATCGCGGAATTGCTCTTCATAGGTTTTCAGGGAATTCCTGACCATGAATTTCTGCAGCTTGTCGCGATACATATAATAAACCGAGACATAATTATCAGCTGCTTCAAGATACAGGAGGTCTCCACTGTGCACAGATAACCTCAACCTGCCCTTTTCATCCCTGAATGGGATCATTCCGGCTGCTGCATTGCCTGCCGGTGCTTCCTTTAATGCATCCAGCCTGTAACTTTTATCCTGCCAGGAAAAGAACAGCCAGAGGATGGAGTAAGGAAGCAGGATGACCAGTGAGGTATTCTTCAGGCTGGCGTTGAATATCAGCATGAAATCCCTGCTGTCGGCGAGGATATATTTTACATAAATGCTGTACACAAAAGCCATCACGAGTATTTCTGCAAATACCCAGACCACGTATCGCCAGTAGTTAAGGTTTTTCTTTTTGCTGTATACGAACATGATCACGCGGCTGATGACAACAACGAGCATCCCGGTGAGGATAACAAAGCTGCTGTACAGGAACAGCCTGATACCGCTGAGCTTCAGGTAGGAATCAGCTCCGAAGGGTGCATAAACATTAATAAAAACAAGTGCAAATGCGGCTGTAAACAATACCAGGCGAACGATATTCCCTTTCCTGTTCAGGTATTCAGGTATGGCCTTTTCATAAAACTGCATAGGATAAGGGATTAAATCATGCGTGCATCAGAACAAAATTAGCAAAATATGGAGCTGGTTTACATTTTACTTGAATATTTAAATGGTCAAATTTCACCCCTCTCTGCCAGGTTTCACCCCTCCATAGCAATTTTGGTCACCCTGATAAAGGGAGAGTACCTATTTTTTGACTGGGGCATTTTGATTTCGGAATTTTGTACAAAATGTTTACAGCAATGGGCTATACCGCCAATCATAAAAAACTGGGAAGTGAATTCAGCCTGAAGAATGCCGGTCATGAATTCAAGGATAGTGGCATTGCCTATCGTACATATATGTTTCAGTCCGGGTATTTTAATCACCTTCCGGGTTCATCGGTGGTTCCGGGCATCGAAAAAGATTTTCTCACCACTTTTCCCGACAGGGAGATCATGGAGAACATTGATTTCAGGTACCCGGTTTTCATGCCAGCAGGACAAAAAAAAGTGGATAAGGCCATCATATTGTTACATGGACTGAATGAGAAAAGCTGGGATAAATACCTCCCCTGGGCCAGTGAACTGGTTTTACATACCGGTTATGCCGTGGTACTTTTTCCGATCAGCTTTCATATGAATCGTACACCTGATGCATGGGCCAATCCGCGAAATATGGCCGGATTGAGCAGGCTCAGGGAAAAGAAATATAAGGGGCAGGAAGCAACAAGCTTTGCGAATGCAGCTTTAAGTGAAAGACTCGACAATATGCCGGAACGCTTTGCGCTTTCGGGATATCAGAGTGTTATGGATCTCCTCAATTTGGTAAATCATATCAGCTCCGGTGATCACCCCGCGTTTAAAGAAAGTACTGAGATCCACTTCTTTGGGTACTCAATCGGAGCTTTTTTAACCCAGGTGCTGATGATTGCCAACCCCGATGGTATCTTTGATAAGTCGAGGTTCGTCTTGTTTGCCGGGGGAACGGTATTCAGCCAGATCAACGGCATTTCAAAACTTATTATCGACAAACAGGCCTTCAGCCAGCTAAGGCATTACTACTTGAATGAAAGTACATGGAGGAGGAAGACCCTGCGTTCATATGTTGATGCAATGGGCGTAAAGAACGTTGCCAGGGCCTTTATGGCGATGCTGTCGCCCGATTATTTCCATGGACTGCGAGACCGGGTATTTTCCAGTTTCAAGGATCAGCTGCTGGTGTTTGCACTCAAGGAAGATAAGGTGTTTCCCGCCGAACATATTATCAAAGTGTTTGATAAATCCGGGGTATGGGTGAATTATGTTGATTTTCCGTATGATTATACACACGAAACGCCGTTTCCTCTAAGCAACAGGCCTGAAGTATCAGAAAAAGTAGATAAGTGTTTTGACAACCTTTTCACCGAAGCCGGTGATTTCCTGAAGAATTACAGCGTATACGGTTTTTCCGGAACTGCCTGATCAAACTTGTCCAGATTCTGACCTGCGGGCAAGCCAGATCCGTAATCCGATAAATACAAACATGAATCCTGTCATGGCAAGAGGCGTGATGATCATCAGGCCTTCGGTTGAATTGCCTTCGAAAACACCCAGATGGGCAGCCATGTAAATACTGAAAGCAATGATGAGTATTCCTCCAATGATCTCAAAGCGCCATGCAATGATCCACAGCACAACGATGGCTATCCAGGGCAGCACGTTTTCCCAGCTGTCGAAAAGTGAGCCAGCATGGCCTTCATGCTGAAAACCTGTGACCAGGCCAAAAATAATCCAGAAAATAGCAACTACGGTCAGGGCCGTACGGGCAACTCGCCGGCAATTCCTTACACAATTCTGCACGGCTTCGGGGTAAGTTCTTTGAGTCATAATTAATATCGGTTCAGGGTGCAAGGGGCAAGGTACAGGGTGCTTACTGCATATGACCAATGCACTTCCGGGTGTAAATATACAAAAACTTAGATATATGTCAAGTAGACGTGCTAGTCTTCTTCATCGACGATAAGGTAGATGTCCTCATTGTCGCGTTTCATAAGGTATTGCTCACGACCAAATTTTTCAAGTGTCAGGGTGTCGGTCATGAGTTCAAAAGTGGCCCGGCGGTCTTTCTCGATCTCCGAAAGATAATACTGCTTTTCCATTTCCAGTTCATGATGTGTACGGTTCAGGCGGACCTGGGCAATGAAATTGTTATTGTCAAAGAATAACATCCAGATACCGAACACGATGATAGTAATCGCGTATTTATTATTGAGATAATGGAGCAATTTATTCATTGGTATAAAAGTAATATGAAAAAATGCAACCGGGCATATCTTTTCGGGATATTATTAGCATCGGGTTGTTGATAAGCCTGCGGTTTGCGTCCCGCGCACCGCACCAATCAGGAAAGTATCATACAATAATAATCCTTCCCCGGGAAATACCTGCGTTTTGTATTTTTAAAACCTGCTCTTAATGCGGCGTCATGAAATTGCCGGTATGATACAGGCATGAAATCGAAGCTATAGCGTTTGTATTCTTTTTCCCTTTCCGCCCGTATATCGACATGCATGCGGCCGGTCTCATTCATAGCCGGCATATCGTAGCTGTAAATCACATTATATATGCCATCTTGCCCTGATACATTGAATTCCTGGAGTTCCAGATTATCTTCCTTAAGTGTCTTTTCCCAGTTACGTATGTCGAAGAAAAACCATCCTGTCGGTTTGAGCACTTTCCTGACCGAATTGAAAACATCATCGATAACGGAGATATTTTCCAGGTGTGAAAGGGAATTACCCGGGGCTACGACCAGGTTGAACGTTTCATGTGTTTTTTCCGGCAACGCGGCCCAGCTGCTCCTGAAAAAAGCGATCTCAACACCTGCTTTGACGGCTTTCTGAACAGCGATTTCAAGCATGCCGTCGCTGATATCCGAAGCATGCACGTCAAAGCCCTGTTGTGCAAGCCAGATGGCCTGGTCTCCCGTACCACAGGAGCAGTCAAGGACTTTTGCATCCCCCGGCATTTTTCTCAATATGCCTTCCAGGTTATGGCGGAACCATATCATGCCATCATCACCCTCAGCAAGCATATCGTAGAGTGTGGCGATGTCGTTGTATTGTTGCCTTACTAAAGGCTTCTGGCTGCTGGCTCCTGGCATCTGGCTAAATTAGTTGAATTGGTAAAATCAGGCCTATGGTTATTCCGGGGACCCCGAGTATTCGCGCGTCGAGGAACCTGTTTGCTATAAACCCAATCGATCACTAATCGGTTTCATTGCTTCAATAGCCAGCTCGGCGAACTCGGGCAGGGGGATGCCGATCTTCTCACACTCACGGATGGTATCCCTGTTCACTGAGGCGGCAAAGGCTTTCTGTTTCATTCGTTTCACCACCGACTTCGGCTTTACGCTGGCCAGTTTTTTGTCGGGATAAACCAGGGTGGTAGCGACAATGAGGCCTGTGATGGTCTCTCCGGCTGCCAGTGCATGATGAAAATCTGTGGACCTGGGAATATCGGTTGCCATTTCGTTATGTAACTTAATGGCTTCTATACTCTCAGCATCCATGCCCGCTTCCTCCAGTATGGGAAGTCCCTCCAGCCCGTGACGTTTGGGGTCTGCATCGGTGATCTCTACATCAATGTCGTGCAAAAGACCGGCTATACCCCACTGATCCGGATCATATCCCAGCTGCTCTGCCAGTGCTCGCAATACCGCCTCTGAGGCATAGCAGTGATTTTTCATGCGTTCGTTCTTGATGTAAGTGTCTAAAAGCTTAATTGCTTTTTCTCGGTTCATATCTCTACTTGTTACTTTATCCATTCCGGATACCGGTAACCGGAAATGCTTAAATTAATGAGTATCCAATCCATGCAGCATATACACCATATGCTTCAATGATTTAGTGATCTCTTCCATGTATTCATTCACTGCTTTCACGCTTCCCGGCAGGGCAAAGAGCAGGGTCTTGTCGGCTACACCGGCTACGCCGCGGCTAAGCAGGGCATTGGGTTTTTCCATGCCATATTTCATCCGTATCATCTCCATGATGCCGGGGATCTCTTTCTGCATAACGGAGCGCATAATGTCCGGGCTGATATCGCGCGGCCCGATGCCTGTCCCGCCTGTTGTAAAGATGAAATCAACGCCCTGTTCAACAGCATCGAGCAAGAGTGCGCTGAGGGCCTGCTCATCATCCGGGATCACCACATTATCTATTTCATGCAACCATTTCCGGGCCCTGAAAAATTCCCCGAGATGTTCTTTTAGCCTCGGTCCGCTGCGATCCTCATATTCTCCGGCATAGGCCCTGTCGCTGAGGGTGATCACAAGTGCCGAATATACTTTTGGGATATATTCCAGTGTATCGCCGGCCTGAAGGTCACCCAGCTTAAGCACCCGGCAGAAAATTCCCTCCTTGGGCATAACACAATTGCCTACCTCACGGAAAATGGCACAGCTGTCGCCATGGCATTTTTTCCCGATCTGGGTTACCTCGAGCTCAAGCTGTTCTCCAAAGAACCTGTCGAGCGGTGAAGCTTCATACAGCAGCATGCCTTCCGTTGTAATGTTCTCAGCAAACTCGCCGCATTCGATCTTCCTGCCTGCAAGCTCGGCGAACTTGTCAACACTTTCTTTCGCCAGCATGCTGACCTGCCGGTGCCAGTTGCCTGAATGGGCATCACCCTCGACACCTCTTTCGTTTAAGTGGATCTCGCTGACAGGCTTTTTAACAGTGCCCTTTTTTTCGGAGGTATTGACCGATAATATTTTGATATGTTTTGAATCTATGCTCATTTTTTCTTTGAATACTTCTAAGTGATTTATATATTTGCTTATAAGCAAGTCATCACAAAATTAATTAAAACTCATGAGCATGGAACAAACAAATGTTGACCAGGAGAACATCATTAAGGAAGTGAGTATTCCGATCTACCAGGCTCGCGGCTGGATGAAACTCTTAGGAATACTGAATATCATTGGAGGGATACTTGTTGCCCTGACACTGATCGGTATTATCATTGCCTGGCTTCCCATCTGGATGGGCGTGATCCTTTATCAGGCAGGTTCTGCATCGGAACAGGCTTATTTCAATGGCGATAAATACAGCCTTGTCAAGTCGCTGAACCAGCTTAAACTGTATTTCACCATTAACGGGATACTGGCCCTTATCGGCATCATTACCTGGGTGATCATGCTGATCGTTTTTCTGGTTGGTGGTCTCGCATTTGGTGAATTCTTTGATAATAGTTACTACTATTAGGAAAGATATCCCGGCTATTTATAGCAAAAGCGCTTGATCACCCCGTAAGCACTTTTGATACCAAGTTCCCCTGCCTTGCTCAGGTCGCCGCATCCGAGGTTGACCTGGTCGAGATAGATGTATGTCAATCCCCTGTTGAAATATGCTTCGGCAAGCTCAGGATTCAGGTTTATGGCCTGGGAATAATCCAGGATGGCAGCATTGTAATCTTTCATACGGTTGCGGATGTTTCCCCTGTTGAACCAGGCAAAAGATAGTCCCGGACGGAGTTCCAACACCCGGTCGTAATCCATCAGAACAGCGGCAAAATCCGGTTCTTTAACCTTGTCTTCCTCCCTGGGTGCAGGTATCTTATCCCAGGTAATGGTCACATTGTCGGAGTAAACCTGTTCGTTATACAGGTATTCTTCAAGCTCATAGCGTGTATTTGCACGGTTGAAGTAGGCGAATACAAATTTAGGAAAGAGTGTGATGGCATTGTCGTAAGCATCAAGCGAATTGCTGTAATTGTTAGCCATACCATTCACAACACCTTTCAGGAAATGCCCGATGTAGTTGGAAGAGTTCTCACGGAGCAGGCTGTCGGCGATCTTAACATGATAATTCAGGGCATTGATATCCTCTTCGACCTCGGTGTTCATGATCGCAAAGGCAAGATCATTTTCATTACTGATATTGTATTCAGTGATCTCCATAACCGTAAAGCCATCACGTTTTTTCTTGATAAAGTCTTTGTCTTTTTTAATGAACTGTACCGTAAAGTTGGGCTGGAGTATAATGCCTTCATAGGCACGGTTCAGGATCCCGGTTTTATTCCCTGTATTAAAATCCGATTCGAAAGCGATCAACTTCTCAAAGTATGTTGAATCGGCATATGCCTTCATGAGGGCTTCGGTAGAGGCATCACCCTCATTCAGCAGGTTTATGATCTCGAAAGCCTTTTCCTGGTCCTGCTGAGCCCCGCTTTGATCGCCAAGTTGTGATCGTGCTGCTGCCCGCTGCAAGAATGCACCTGCAAAATCGGGAAAAAGCTCAATACATTTTGAGTAATCAGCGATCGCTTCTTCGTACTGTTCGCTGATGGCATGTACATATGCCCGTCCATAGTAGGCGTATACATTGTTCGGGTTGATGCTCACCACCATATTATAGTCGCGCAGGGAACCCTCATAATCCTCTTTGCTCGCTTTCAGCCAGGCCCGGTTGTAATACGTGAGTGCATTATATGGGTTATCGCGTATTACCCGGTCAAAATCCTTCATGGCCCCCGTGGTATCACCTGTACTGATCCTGGTCAGGCCCCGGTGGAAAAAAGCCAGTGAGTTGCCCGGATCCAGGTCGAGGATCTGTTCGAAATCTGCGATGGCCTTTTCGTACTCTTTCATTTCGTAGTAGATCTGGCCCCGTTTAAGGTATGCATCGACATTAAAATAATCGAGCATAAGGGCCTTGTTGCAGTCTGCTATTGCACTCTCGTTCTCATCAAGATAACTTTTGGCTACAGCACGGTAAAGGTAGGCACCGGGAATGGTCTTATCATACTTCATGGCCTCATCGAGGTCTTCGATGGCACCTCTGTAGGCACGCATGTTGATCCTGGTCAGGCCGCGGTCTATATAGATCTGCGGGTTAAACGGGTCGATCTCCAGGGCCTTGTGGAAATCGCTCAGGGCATTGGTGTAATTGTACATCTGTGCACGTGCAATGGCGCGGTAATGATAGGCATGCGAATAAAGAGGATGTATCGTTACAGCAGTGCTCAGGTCAGCTTCGGCACCTTTATAGTCTCCCAGGTAGAGTTTGGAGATGCCCCTCAGGAAATATGGCTCAAAAAGGTCGGGTTTATAGGTAATTACGATGTTGAATTTCTTGATCGCTTCGGCATAGTTGGCCTGGCTGAGTTCATACCGGCCTGAATGCATAAAGTGGGAAATGTTCACCTGGGCCAGTATCGTAGCCGGTAGTAAAAGCAGGAATAAGATAATGGCTTTACTGGACTTCATGAAATAGTGAAACGTTAGATGTCGGTTTTTGTTTTCCCCGTGAGCCTGATATCCCCCATCTCCATCTCTTTGTCTGCCGCCTTGCACATATCATATATGGTGAGTAATGCTACATGAACGGCCGTAAGGGCTTCCATCTCCACACCGGTCTGACCGATACACCTGGCCTCACTGCTGACCTTCACTCCACTATCAGTGATCTCGGTCGTTACTTTCACCCTGCTTAGCTGCAGCGGATGGCAGAGCGGGATCAGTTCGCTCGTTTTCTTGGCTGCCTGTATCCCTGCGATCTCGGCAACGGTAAGCACATCGCCCTTTTTTACTTCATTGTCGCGAATGAGTTGTATGGTTTCCGGTTTCAGCTTGATAAAGCCCTCAGCTGTTGCAGTCCTGAGCTGATCGGGCTTGCTTCCAACATCAACCATGCGGGCTTTGCCGTCCTTGTTTGTATGTGATAGTTTATTCATCGGTACACGTTACTCGTTACTGGTTACTCGTTGCTGGTCCCGATAAGACGCAAATCTTTGATTTGCTTTCTTATCGTGGATCCACGAAAAACGATGAAATCATAGATTTCTGGTTTTTCGGGATTACTCGTTACTGGTTGCTCGTTACTGGTTACTGCCTGCCTACTACCTACTGTCAACTGTCAACTTTTCTACCCTCCAATATTATAAAAGTCACTCTTTTGACTGCTCGAGCCACACTTTGGTTTATTCTGCACGGCTGCCAGCAGGGCTTCATTTGCCCCCATTTCTCTTACACTGTATACCTCATCGCTGAACAGGCAGGGTTTCACCATACCGCTTGCTGTAAGGCGAAGGCGGTTGCAGGCGGCACAGTGCCCGCCTTCTCCGCCGATCACTTTAGCGAAAGTACCCTGGTGCAGGTCCATCATAGGGATGAATCTGATCTTCAGCCCCTTCGAATCAGCAAATGCCTTCACTTCCTGTGCGTCGGGTTCGAACTGGTTTTTTTTAACAACACAATTGATCTTTACCGGGACAAGGCCAGCATCAATGGCTGCATCGATACCTTTTAAGGCTTCGTCCAGGCTGCCTACCCGCGTTATCGACCTGTATTTTTCGGGGTTCAGTGTGTCCAGGCTGATATTTACTCTTTGCATGCCTGCTTTTTTCAGCTTATCGGCGAATTTCGGCAACAGTATGCCGTTGGTGGTCATGCCCAGGTCTTTGATGCCGGGGATGCCGGCTATCATGCGAACCAGCTCTGCAATACCTCTTCTCACCAGTGGTTCACCCCCGGTGATACGCACTTTGTCGACACCCATCTCAACAGCCGTGCTCACCACCTCGGTGATCTCGTCGAAGGAAAGGATATCTTCATGCTTCATCAACCGGATGCCATTCGCTGGCATGCAGTAAGTGCATCGCAGGTTGCAGCGGTCGGTAACCGATACCCTGAGGTAATTTATGTTCCTGTTATATCTGTCTAACATCAACGGCTGTTCCTTCCTCTATGCTTGCAGTGCCCATCGGTATCATGATGAAACCATCGGCATGGGTAAGCGCCTGTATGTGCGCCGACCCGTGATAATTCCTCGGGTATATTTTACCATTTTCAATCTTAACAGGTAAAAATGAGTCACGGTTCGTTTTCTTCCTGCTGTACGGGGCTCCCATTTGCAGTTTCACGATCTTCCAGCCACTATTGGCGCCCATACTGATCCGCAGGTAGGGCCGCACAAGCAGTTCAAAAGTATTGAAGGCCGATACCGGGTTGCCCGGCAGCCCGAAGATCCGCTTGTTCCCGATCTTACCAAAGAGCGTTGGTTTGCCCGGTTGTACCGCCAGGGTCTGGAAAAGCACCTCGACCCCCAGTTTTTCAAATACCCCGGGGATGAAGTCGAACTGTCCCATGGAGATCCCGCCGGTTAGTATGACCACATCGTTTTGTTTCAATGCTTCGCTGATGAGCTCATATGTTTCCTGTTCATTGTCGCGGGCAATGCCCATGTAGTTTGCGATGGCCCCACACTTTTGTACCTGTCCGATCAACTGGTAGGCGTTGCTGTTTCGGATCTTTGAGATGCCGGGCTCTTCGGAAGGTTCCACGATCTCATCACCGGTTGAAATAATGCCAACGCCCGGTTTTACGGCTACCTCCGGTTTATCATAGCCACTTGCGGCCAGGATGGCGATATGCTGTGGTTCGAGGAATGTTCCTTTTTGGATGAGCACATCGCCCCGCGAAACATCCTCGGCTTTATAGGCTATGTTTGCTTTGGTGCTCTGCCCTGTGTAAACAATGTTCCCGGCTGCATCTTTTTTGGTGAGTTCCACCATGATCACACAATCGGCACCTTCGGGTACGGGTGCCCCGGTCATGATGGCCGAACATTCGCCTTTCCCGATATTTTTTTCCGGTACTTTCCCTGCCGGGATGGTTTCGATGAGTTTGAGTGGCCCTGCGATGTCCTCCATCCTGCATGCATAGCCATCCATGGCTGATTTATTGAATGGGGGCATATCTACATCGGAGATGATATCTTCGGCAAGCACCCTGTGCAGGCATGCTTTGATATCAACCCTTTCAGTAGCCATGGGTTCCACGGCACCCGTAACGAGCTTATATGCTTCCTCAATGCGGATCATATTTTTTGATTTGGAGGGCAAAATTACGAATTATTGCGCTCTGCTTTACCGGTTCTTTACATACTTTTCAAGCCATTCATCCTGTTCCCAGAGAAGATGTAAAACGCTTTCTTTTGCCCTGTAGCCATGGCTTTCCTTGGGCAGAATGACCAGCCTGACAGTGGCACCTAATCCCTTGAGTGCATTGAAATAACGCTCACTCTGCATAGGGTAGGTACCCGAGTTATTATCGGCTTCACCATGAATGAGCAACAGGGGATATTTCATTTCATCGGCGTGCATGAAAGGCGACATTTCATAGTATATCTCTGGAGCATCCCAGTATGTGCGTTCTTCACTCTGGAATCCAAATGGGGTCAACGATCTGTTATAGGCTCCGCTCCGGGCAATGCCGGCCGCAAAAAGATCGGAATGCGACAACAGGTTGGCCACCATAAATGCACCATAACTGTGACCGCCAATGGCTACCCTTTCAGGATCGATATACCCGAGGTCGTTTACGGCTTTAATAGCTGCTTCAGCATTCGCCACGAGTTGTGGGATAAATGTGTCGTTGGGTTCCTCGTCACCTTCACCCACTATGGGAAAGGAAGCGTTGTCGAGGACCACGTAACCACGGGTAACCCAGTAAACCATGGATCCATAATACGGATACGTGAAAGCATTGGGGTTATTTGTATTCTGGCCTGCCGTTGACCTGTCTTTGTATTCAGTGGGGTATGCCCAGATGATCATGGGCATTTTTTCTTTCTTTTCCTTATCGTACCCTGCCGGAAGGTAGAGTGTGCCTGATAACTCCACGCCATCTTCCCTTTTGTACTTTATTACTTCCTTTTCTACCTCTTCAAGTGCAAGGAATGGATTTGAGAAGAATGTGATTTGCCTGATCTTGTCATTCTTCAGGTTTTTAAAGTAATAGTTGGGGTATTCGGTTGGGGATTCAATTCGTACGAGGAGCTTTTTATCTTTAACGTCAAAATCAGATATCGACTCTCTCTTGTCTGTGTATGGTGAGGTATAGAGGCGTTTTTTCTCTCCGCTTTCGAGATCTATCCTGTCAACAAAGGGGAATTGCCCCTCCTCTGTATATCCCGGTCCTGTGAGATATGCGAAAGCTTTTTGAAGGTCCAGAACACTGGATCCGTATTCATTTCTTTTACTCACAAAATTGCCGGGATCGCTATACCTGTCCTGGTAATTGCGGTCGAACAGTATGTGCGCTTCTTTTCCCGGATCGGAGGGATCAAATACGTATGTTTTGGTATTCCTGTTGTTCCACCAGTAGTCATATGCTATGGCGGTTTTATCATCTCCCCAGCGAATGCCGCTGTAGCGGTTTATCGTTTTCAGTATGCTTCGCGGAGTACCGTTGAAGGGTTCTTCCAGTTCGAATACTTCATCCCGGAAATCCACCTCATTCTCCGGATCGCCTTCATCCAGTGCCATGGCAAAGACAAGCGTTGCAGGTTTGTCGTTTCGCCAGTCAAAGCTGCGTTTTCCGGTCCTTACGGCCATAAACCCCTGAGGAAGGTCTTCGATCAATGGCACTTCGACCAGGGTTTCGACAAAGGCGGCATCCTGTGTATAAATCGTTGTCTTTGAAGGGAAACGGTAATAAGGCACCAGGTATGAAAAGGGTTTTGCAATGGTTGTTACCATGACATACCTGCCATCCGGTGAAAAGTCGATGCCGGTATACATATCGCTCTCCAGCCAGCGTTCCTTTTCTCCTTCAACCGAAACCCTGTATAATTCAGAGCGGGCCAGCTGCTCAAAATTGAACTCATCATTCTTGTTTTTCAACAGGTCCTGGTAGGTCCTGTTTTGTGCTTTTTTACCATCATTAACAGAGATGGTTGGACCGACGGGTATGGCTGATTCTGCATCCACCAGTTCTTTCCTGTCGGCCGGCACCATCTTTACCAGCAGGTTTTTCCCGTCTTCGAACCAGTTGACCGCACTGCGCATATTGGCATTTATATTGGGCCCGGTGAGTTTCTTCATCGAGGCATTTTTAATGTCGAGAAGCCACAACTCGACACCTTCCGATGTGGTATTGGTCATCGCCATGAACTGCTGGTCGGGCGAAAATGATAGGTTTGCCAGCCTCGGGTTCTGTGGCATCCCTTCTATATCTTTTATGAGCAGGTCTTTGCTTTCCAGGTATTTGATCCTGATGTTGTTATAATAACTTGTACGGCTGCCGATATTGGTTTTGGGATCGATACGGAGGCCGGCCAGGCGCATTTCCTCCTGCGACAACTCCTCTATCGACTTATAGGCATCACGGTACAGCAGGAGCATGTGTTCTTTCTTATCGTCGATATACACGCCCGGAGCGAGTTCAACATCAACAAGTTTCAGGATCTCTTCGGGGGGTTGCTGGTAGGTGATATTTTCCTGGGCCAGGAGGCTGAATGCCAGAAATAGAATCGGCAAAAAGATGAGTTTTTTCATAGAAATGATTTTAAGTAATTATATAATCGCGATCGCGACAGAGAAACAAAGGTACAAAAACTAATATTGCCCTGGTTTCATTGGGTGATAGGAGAACGGTGGTATGAGGGGTTGTTATGGAAGGGTGGGGCTGCATGT
>JAZBOU010000026.1:0-9423 GCA_036351275.1 Bacteroidales bacterium | reverse complement strand
TATGTCAGTTGCCACTGCATAATCCTGAATGGCCACACCAACACTCTTAAAGATGGTTATTTCATTATCTGATTCCCTGCCTGTAATTTTTTCAAGGCAATATTCACCAATTTCTCCATGTATATGATCCTCGGTGATAATTCCTGCTTCCATTGCCTTTACTAAATCTCCGCTTTCCTTTACACACGGTTCAATCTGATCAACATAAACCCTGGCTGCTTTGATTAAGAAGGGATCGAGTTCCTGCATATGAGGCTGAAACGATCCGATTGCATTGATATGAATACCCGGACTGACATCTTCAATTCTGAAAAGGGGAGCCCTTGCATTTGTAGCTGTGCAGATAATGTCAAGTTCTTTTAAGACGGAAGTATCCTGAGTATGGATCATCTCGAGCTCAAATTCTTCCTGCATTTCCCGGATAAATTGCTCCGCTGCCTCCCTGGATGGATCAAAGAGATACAGTTTTTTAATTTTTCGCTCGCAGCATACTGCTTCCACCTGGGTTCTGCCCTGCGCTCCGCAACCAAATAGGGCCATGTATTGGGCATCTTTTCGTGCAAAATACCTAGTTGCCAGTCCGCTTGCCGCACCGGTGCGAAGGGCTGTTACATACTCACCGTCCATCAGGGCGAGAATTTCACCCGTAAGCGAATCAATTAACAGGATAATACCCTGGATGGTTGGGATCCCCGGGATGGAAAATCCTTCTCGCTGCGTCAGGAATTTTATGCTGATGCGTTTATCTTTTTCGACAAAAGCAGGTTTGAAAAGCATCAACATTTCCGTCGAGGGGATAGCAGTCACAAACCTTTGGGGAACAAAGCTTTCTCCGGATGAAAGGGATGCAAATGCATATTCCATGGCATTAATTGCCTTTTGCATTGAATATTGCCGCCTTATTTCTCCTGCTTTAATGATTCTGATTGCTTTTCTCATGAATCTCTTTTTTGCTGTCACCTTCCCGATTGGATATTGGGCATACAAGATAAGATTAAAGGTAAATAAAGAATCAGTTTTAACAGCATTACCACACATGATGATTGTCATAAATCAGGGCTGAATTGTTCTTTTGGAGATACCCTTCCGGTAATTCCGACGATACCCTTCCGGTTTTTTCAGAATTCTTATTATCGGAGATACGCTTTCCCGGGAGTAGCCCAATCGCAAAAAATATGTAAATTTGAATTTAACTAAATAAGGATAGCTTTCAGAGGGTGCCTCCGGATACAACAGGAAACATACCAGGCTAATCATAAAAAATACAATCAGGCATGGCAACTAAAAACATAGGCCTTGTTGGTGGATTTGCGTCTACCAATGTTGGAAATGACTTCTTTACAAAGGGCATTGAGTATGCGATCACCAGGGCTGTGCCGGATAGCAGCATATATATTACACAAAACCTTCCCGGTTATTACTGGAAAGAGGGAAACAAGAACCCGAAGAACAGTTTCAATTACCTCGGGCACATGGAGCTTGATTATTTAATCCTGACGGGACCCCTGTTTGATGTCCGGTTTCCTCATATCTGGGAAGAAACACTCAGCACGCTGAAGAATAAGGGAACAAGGATTCTTATTTTCAGTGCAGGCAGTCAGCAATACAGCGAAAATGAACGAAATACTGTAAGTAAATTTCTTGAGTTTGTTGAACCATATGCCATAATATCAAGGGATTCGCCAACGTATGAAGCATACAAAGAGCTGGCAGAATACAGTTACGATGGTATTGATTTCGCTTTTTTCATAAATGACATCTTCAAACCCTATAAACTGGACCTTCCTGAATATGTCATCTTAAACTTCGACACCATGCCCGAACCGGTTTTCAGGCCCGGAGGCAGTGATGAGAACTCCTTTAGATTTCTTGGAGAGGACTGGCGTTTCAAAAAGAAACAAATGAACAAGGTAAACAAGACGATTTACAGGTTCTTTCCTGAATGGTTCACTTTTCATAACCAGGAATTCGGGAAATATGAAATCGTCAGACCTTACAATTTTGTAAACCCTGGCAACAGCAAAAAGTTTTATACCCTCCCGGGGACCTATCTTTCAGAATTGGCCTCTGATCATGTTAATTTATATGCCAATGCATCAGGGATTCTTTCTTGCAGAGTGCATTCCTGCGTAGCATCCCTTGTTTTTGGGAAAGAAGCAATGCTCTTTAGCAAATCATTAAGGGGCCAGCTCTTCGACAGGGTTGGATTGGGCGATATCAGAAAACATCCTGTAAAACTGGACCTTTCTTACCTTAAGGATGAAAAGAAAAAACAGCTTGAATTCCTGAAAAAGATTTTTGCATAGTTTCTTATATGCTATTTATCAGGACGATAAGACACACAGGGAGCTAAAAGTACGGATTCAGCCTGCCGGATTCATATTTGTATAGCGGAGGCCAAGACATTATCTTTGACGAATCTAATTTATTATGACAGTAAGCAAACTTATACTGCATGTACTCGCGAAAAGAGGCTTATATGTAACCAAGGCCATTTCAAAGGAGACAATAAATGAGCTCTTTCGAAGCTTTCATCCATATCAAACCAACTTCGATCTAATCAGGCTGGGACCTGACGGTGATGGAGGATATCTTGTTCCAGATGACCTGGAAGATATAGAAGCCTGCTTCTCTCCCGGTGTAGATGTAATCAGCGAATTTGAATTAGCGTGCTTAAACTACGGGATGAAATTATTTATGGCTGACAAAAGTGTTGACAGGCCTAATTTGGATATTCCCGAAACCAAATATAGTTTTCTGAAGAAATATGTTGGATGCACCAATAACGAGGAGTTTATTACCCTGGATCACTGGGTTGAATCAAGTGATCTGAAGGATGATTCAGATTTATTGCTCCAGATGGATATTGAAGGAGGGGAATATGATTCTTTAATCCATGTATCGGACGCTCTCCTGAACAGGTTCAGGATTATGGTAATTGAGTTTCATTTCCTTGATGACTTGTGGGATCCCGGATTTTACAAAATTGCAAAAGCCGTATTTGATAAAATTCTTCAAAACCACACATGCGTTCATATACATCCTAATAATCAGGGTGATGTAAAGTCCAGGCTTGGAATTGATATTCCAATGTATGCTGAATTCACATTTATAAGAAATGACAGAATAAAAACGAAAGAATTTCAAACCCGATTTCCTCACAAATTGGATTTTGACAATTCTGGGAAGGCCCATATTCCTTTGCCTGAGGAATGGTATAAAAGCTATTAAAATTGTCGATTTGGTGTAATCATGATGAAATCATGATACGTGTTTATATAATGAGATTGTCAGCACTGTAAGAAGCTTTTTCAATATGAAATATGGTGTCTTTATGATTCCATATTTTTTTTGAATCTCAAGCTTCTCGAATATTCTTTTCTTATCCTGGGTGATGCTGATCCCACCAATTCGGAAATTTGCCAGGATCCTTTCAATAAAGACAAACTGCACCTGGTTCTCCCGGTATCTTAACATCAATTCATAGTCTCCATCAATCCTGTACCTCGTATCGAAAACACCAAATTGTTTGTAAACACTGCTCCTGATAAAGCAGGTTGGGTGTGAGATATTGTATTTGTTCAATAAGAAGTCTGTATTGCCCTGAATGGATTGTACCTGCTCTTTTTCCCATACCCTTAATAATCCGTAATACACTCCTCCAGCCGGATGCTTTCGAAATTGGTCAACGATAATTTCAACGGCTTCGGGTTCATACCAATCATCACTATTTAAAATGCCGATTATCTCTCCGCTGGCTTTCGAGATCCCTTTGTTCATGGCATCATATATACCTGTATCCTTCTCACTTATCCAAGATGCGATACGATCCTCATATTTCTTTATAATGTCAAGTGTTCCGTCAGTTGATCCACCGTCAATAACTATGTACTCAAGGTTTTCATATGATTGACCCAGCACGCTCTGTATCGCTTTCTCAAGGTGAGACACCCCATTTAATACTACAGTAATTACAGTAACCAATGGGGGATTGATTGAGCCTTTATCTTTCGGAGCAGTTCCTTCAATTTCCTGCAACATAATATCTTCTTGAATATTTGGTGATGTACCCTTTCGCTTTTTCACGGATGTCTTCTTCTGCAAGAAGCAAGACAACAGACTTGTACATCAGCAAAGATACGGAATACTATTATATGGCTGATACATGTTTACTCTGTTTGGGCTTGTTCACTCTTTACAAGCCAAAGCCAGGTCATTGTTTGAAAAAGGTATACGTTTTTTCCTCGCCGGCGGTCAGCTGGTCCTCAATGACTTCATCACCATATACTATTTTCAGGGGATTGCCCGACAGCGATTTCACCCTGAGCCCTGTCAGGACTCCCGCCCCCCATTCCATATCAACTTCAAATCCACCACGCGCACGTAACCCGGTTATCTGTCCGCTTTCCCATGCCGAAGGCAGTGCCGGCAGCAGCGTGATTCGACCCGAATGGCTCTGCAACAACATCTCGGCAATACCTGCTGTAGCTCCAAAATTCCCGTCAATCTGGAAGGGTGGATGTGTATCAAACAGGTTTTTCAGTGTCGATCTGGCATATAATGCCTGCAGGTTCTGGTATGCCTGCTCTCCATCCTGCAACCGGGCAAAAAAGTTAATGATCCAGGCCCTGCTCCAACCGGTGTGACCACCGCCATTGGCTAAACGGTGTTCAATCACTTTTTCTGCTGCCTCCATCCAGGGTTCGTCGGGATTTGCAAATTCATCTCCCGGGTACAGTGCATAGAGATGGGAAATGTGGCGGTGTCCCGGATCAGCCTCCTCCAGCGGCTCTGACCATTCCAGGATCCGGCCATCCGGACCCATTTGTGAGGGAGTAAGCTGCGCCAGGTAAAGCTTCAGCGAATCTGCAAAATCATGGTCCTTCCCCATGCTTTCACTTGCGGCAATACAGTTACTGAAAAGCTCCCGAATGATCTGGTGGTCCATCGCTGGCCCCATGCAGACAGCAGCTCTTTCCCCTTCTTTGGTTATAAATTTATTCTCAGGCGACATGCTGGGCCCGGAAACCAGCATCCCTGTATTCGGATCCTTAACCAGGTAGTCCATGAAAAACATTGCCGCCTCCTTCATGATCGGATACGCCCGTTCGGCAAGAAACTGCTTGTCGCCCGTAAACATGTAATGCTCCCAGAAATGATCCGTACACCAGGCTGCACCCATGGGCCAGAGTCCATAACCTGTGTTCCCGATCGGGTCAGTAAACTGCCAGGCGTCCGTTGTATGATGTGCCACAAATCCACGGCATCCATATACTTCACTGGCTGTTATCCGTCCCCGTTCGGTTAATCCTTCCACGAAATCAAACAGTGGCAGCTGACACTCTTCAAGGTTGGTAACCAGGGATGGCCAGTAGTTCATCTGGAGGTTGATGTTGATGTGGTAATCTGCATTCCACGGAGGCTGCAATGTGCCGGCCCAGATGCCCTGCAAATTGGCTGGCAGTCCGCCCGGTCTTGAGGAGCTGATCAGTAAATACCTTCCATACTGGAAATATAATTCCGTCAGGTGCGGATCGTGCAATCCCTTTTTGATCCGTTCAAGCCGCTCATCAGTGGGAATATTTAGTGTATCCGGATCATTCAACGAAAGCTCTACCCGGTTGAACAAACGTTGGTAATCTTCCACATGCCGCTCTTTCAGAAGGCGGGTATCTGTACCAGCTATCCGCTCAATGTCGTTCATTGCCTCTTCGAGCGCATTTCCTCCCCAATAATCGGTTCGTCCGGAAATGAGCATCACTACCTTGTCCGCATCCTTTACCACCAGGCCAGAGTCAGACGCTGTCACACTCCCGCCTTCCTGGGTCAAATGGGCAACTGAAGCGAACCTGGTCCCTCGGCCATCGAATTGGGCAAATCCGGTCATGATGATGTCTGGCCCATCTGTGGTTACTTCCTCTGCATCTCCGGGCCTGTTCATCCAGGTTGAAAAGTTCAGCTTCGCACCACCACCTGCCTCCATTTCCAGCACGATTACCTGGTCGGCTGCCGATGAAAACACTTTTCTGCTGAAGTTTCCAGTGCCTGTTGCATACGCGGCAGATGCTTCTGCAGTCCTCAGATCAAGCGACCTGCGGTAAGACTGTATCTCACCCTGATCATGAAACTGTATAAACAGGTCACCCAGGGTCTGATAGGTATGCTTTCCGCGGTCGAGGCGAAGTCCCATCAATTTCTCCTGTGCAATCTTTTCTGCCTCAGCATATTTTTGCTCAAACAACAGCTTCCGCACTTCATCAAGGTATTCGCTGGCTTCCGGGTTTGCCCTTTTTATCGGGCCTCCCGACCACAAAGATCCTTCATTGAGCTGGATCCGTTCAATTTGATTTCCCCCGAAAACCATCGCGCCAAGCCGACCGTTGCCGAGCGGTAAGGCCTCGGTCCATTCTGCGGCAGGCTCGTCATAGAAAATCTCGAGTGATCGCTGGTTGGGCGATTCTGAATTGCATGAAAGAATAACAATTGCAGCTGAAATAAATAGAAGAAAATTTCTCATGAAGGGATTGGATTTATTGTTTTGATGTATTTTCGTTCATATTCAGGAGTACAGATAGGGCTTTTATTTGATTCGAAGGTTTGGTCTCGCTTTTGTGCTTTCCGGACTTTGAAATAAACGAAATTATTTTCACTGGCACAAGAAGATATTTTTAAATTGCTTTTCCTTTGAATAGCAATATCGCTGATGGTAAACTTTTGTTTTATCCATTTTGACACCAACCATCGGGCACTATGAAAAACACAGTTTTGAAGCTGTGCAAAGTAAACTATATGCCGATTTGGTGATGGAAACGGATGCCACTGTAGGGTATTTATTGTTTGCTGGCCGGGAAAAGTAGCGCCGGGAACGGTTTCTGCACAGCGCATCCACCAGGCAGATGTTGTCGGCGAGTTTGTGAAGAAGTGTCGAAAGCAGGTTGTTCAGCCCGGACTGTAAGTAATTCAAAATCAAATAAAAATCATTTTTCAAAGCACGGTATAAAAAATACGTTCCAAACATTTATCTTTATTACCACATTTTAAAAACTTGCTATGAAGAGCAAATGGTTTTTCTTGCTTATGTTTCTTTGCATTTTCACTGCAGGCAGTTATGCCCAGATAGATGAAACCATCAGCAGGGATGATATCAACAGAAATAAGCCTGAGCGAGAGGAGTGGCTGAGTGATCTTGGATTTGGAATGTTTATCCACTGGAGTATCGACAGCCAGCTGGGCATTGTAATCAGTCATTCCCTGGTAGGTGCATCTGATGACTACACCAACAGGTTCATTCGTGAACTGCCCGCGACCTTTGCACCGGCGAATTTCGATCCGTATAAGATTGGACGGCAGGCCAGGCTGGCCGGAATGAAATATGTTGTGTTTACTGCCAAGCACCATTCCGGGTTTTGCATGTGGGATACAAAAACAACGGATTTTAAGATTACCAACACTCCCTATGGGAAGGATATCCTGAAGGAATACGTGGATGGAATGCGAAAAGCCGGACTGGCTGTAGGGCTTTACTATTCCCCGGAGGATTTCAAATTTCTTTTTGACCATGGTGTTACCGTGCGCAGGCGCGGCCTGGATCTTGACAAGGCGCTGACAGCAGAATACAATGAATTTATCAGGCGACAAACGAATGAATTGTTTTCGAATTACGGGGAGATCGATGTACTGTTTATCGACGGGGATCCGAAAGCACCCTGCAAGGAGGAAGCCTGGAAGCTGCAGCCTGATGTAGTGATTACCAGGGGGGCAGTAAACACACCAGAGCAGACCCTCCCTGGCATCGCAGATGATAATCTCTGGGAATCCTGCGTTACGATGGGAACCCAGTGGCAGTATAAACCCACAAACGACGATTTGAAACCGGCTGGCCGGCTGATTGAAATGCTCATTGAAACCCGGGCGAAGGGGGGCAATCTCCTGCTGAACATCGGGTTGGATCCGGACGGGGAGATTCCTGATCCCGAAGCCAGGAACCTGGTTGAGATGGCAGCATGGAATTTCATCAACCAGGAAGCGATAACAGGTGTACATCCATGGATCATAACCCATGAAGAAAACATCTGGTTTACTGCCTCCGGGGACAGGAAGACCGTGTATGCAATCATTACGGGATACCCGGAATGGAGTCGTGGTGAGCGCAAGGAATTTCTGCTGGGATCGATTGATGCAACTGCGGATACCAAAATAAGTGTTCTCGGACAGAACGACAAGGTGGTTGAATATAGTCCGGGAAAGGATGCGATGTCTCGTTTTTCAGTGGAAGAAAATGGCTTAAGCATTTCAGTGGTTCGCGCCCAGCGCATTTATAACAACAACAAATGGCCCAATCCCGTGGTGGTAAAGCTGGAAAATGTTGTCCCTGCACTGGATCCCCCGGCAGTGATAACGGGTAAAGGTTTACCGGATGATAACGGCATGATCTTACAAGGTACGCTAGCCAGGACCGGTGACGGCAGGGACCTGGAAGTTGGATTTGAATACCGTCCCTATGCGGGTTTCGTTGAAAACCTGTATTCCACCGAATGGGAGAAGTCGGAATTTACAGAAGTTGCTGAGGATGGTACATTCCAGCTCCTTATTGAAAACCCGGAAGCAAACACCCAGTATGAATACCGTGCCGTGGTTGTACATCCTCGGATGAAAATTTATGGGGATATAAGGAGGGTGAGGACAGGGCAATAAATCCGTCAGAAGGGAATTACATTGGTGTAAATGAGTTCAGCATTTTTTGCAACCAATCCATGCGTTCGTTCAGTATAAAAACATCTGATTATGCAAAAACTTACCATCTTTCTCATTGCGACAGTTTTTTTCTCCTCATGCGGGGGGAATTCTGATAAACAGGGTGATCAGGATGCTGCCAGCTCAAGCAAAGAAACAGCTTATGAAAAACTGGCAGTCCAACAGGAACAAGCCATCAGGACGAAATATTTAAAAATGGGCAGCGAGATCGCCACCCTTACCCAGTCAGCCCTTTTGAGCGCTGTTCAGGGTGCAATGGCCAGCGGGGGCCCTGCTTATGCGGTTGATTATTGTAACATTGAAGCGCTGGACCTGAAGGACAGCCTGTCCGCCCTGCACAACTGCACGATTCAGCGTTTATCCCTGAAATACCGGAACCCGGCCGACCAGCCTGTTACCGAGATTGAAACAGACCAGTTGAGAACCTATGAGCGGTTGCACCGTGAAGGAGAAAAGCTGGCTCCGTCTGTGCACATTGTCGGTGATGAAGTGGAATATTACCAGCCCATCATGATCGGGTCAGGAACGTGCCTGGTGTGTCATGGGGATCCTTTGACACAGATCGCACCGGGAACCATGAATGTTATCCGGGAGCTGTATCCCAATGACCTGGCAACCGGCTATGCATTAAACGATTTCCGCGGGGTGTGGAAGATCACTTTCCTGCAT
>JAZBOU010000025.1:0-57452 GCA_036351275.1 Bacteroidales bacterium | reverse complement strand
TTGGTGTGCCGCGCCCTTATTCTATTTTAATGACTTTGATTTGTCACCGCGAGCGAAGTCGAGCGGCTCTTTCAATTACGCAGTTTTCTATATTTAGAATTTAACCGGACACTAGTGAATTCAAAACTCGAAATCCGAAACACGGCTTAGAATAAGAATTTTATATCCTGAACCAGCTCCGGATGCAGACTCTGCGATACCGGGCATGTGAATGCCGCTTTTTCGATGATCTTTTTCTCTTTTGCTGAATAATCGTTTTTGGGAAAAACCAGATCCACATGGATCTCCCCTATTCTGCGCGGTTCGGTATACATTACCTTGGTAACAGTGGCCCTGGTGCCATCGATGGAAAAGCCATGTTCATTGGCGGCAATGCCCATAATGGTGAGCATGCAGCAGGCCAGGGATGTTGCCACCAGGTCGGTGGGCGAAAAGGCCTCCCCTTTTCCTTTGTTGTCGGGCGGGGCATCGGTGATGATGGTATTTCCTGATAATGTATGGGTGCACTCGGTGCGCAAATCGGAGGTGTAGCGTACGGTTGATGTCGACATGAGGCAAAGTTAAGAATACCTGGAATATAGTGAACAGACCGGACCAACGTAACAGCTAGTGTGTATTAGGAGGAATTCGTTGCAGGCTGTACCTGGCACCCGCCACTCTTGCTCAATTTTTAATGTTGTTTTCAATCCAGATTGACATGCGAATTCCTCTCAGATAATACCGCCTCCAGCGATCAGGCGCATTAAAGATACGATCAATACGATGCCATTGAGCAATAAACCTCCGGTGTTTCTGCTAAAAATCCCGAAGAACAAACCTATCGTAGCGAGAGGGATCACGATATAGTTGAGCATACCAAATAATGGTAAAAGCCCGATCAGCATAATAATAAATGCTACCGTTCCTATTATTTTACTTACGATATTCATTCGTTAAGTCGTTACAATGACAATTATAAGAAAAATTGTCATCCTGGCGACAGCGATCATCGAAGCATTATTGAGTGCAGCGGAAAGGAATGAAGAGGTTCGATCCGTGAATTCCATTTAGTATGCACCTGCCGGGTGGTTAGGAATTCATCATTGCTACCAATTTAACTGATTCAACTGATTCAACTGATTTAACTGATTTAACTGATTTAACCGAATCTATTGATTGTAGAATGCAGAACATATAGAAGAAGGTATATCCCTGAAAGAGATAGAAGAGAGAAGAAGTAAAGAAAAACCCCCGATGAAAATTCACCGGGGGCCAAAACCAAATTAATTAATGAAAAATTATTTCTTCTCGCCGCCGTCGCCTGAACCTTTCTTGTCAGCACATTTCGTTTTGCACTGCTTGTATTCAGTCTTGCATTTCGCTTTGGAATCCGGGCAGCAATTCGCTTTTGTCTTGTCGCACTTCTTTGCACAATCCTTTTTACCGTCTGTTTTTGCTTCGGCTTTCTTGTTTTTGTCCGGATCGTCGTCAAGTTGAAGATTCACGATCTCTGAATTATCTGAAAAAGTTACCGCATAATGAACGCCAACGCTTCCAAGAACGATAAAACTCACAAGTGCCAAACCTAAGATTATTTTTTTCATAAGGTGATAAGATTTAGTTTGATAAAAAATCGTTTTCCGGTGGCTAAATTAATATAACAATCCCCCACCTACTGTTAATGGCTTGTTAAACAGTGTTAACAATTTGTTAATGAACAGAAGCTGCTCCATAAGTGTTTATACACTTGACTATGAAAAAACGCAGGGTTTCCTTGTTTATCGCCATCGCAGTATTTGCCATCCTGGGGATCATCCTGACTCAGTTCTTCTGGGTGAGGGATGCACATCAGCTTCGCGAAGAATTTTTTGACCAGCGTGCCAAGGTAGCCCTTAAAAGCGTTTCCACCCAGATACTGGATGCACAGATCGATTCATCGGCAAAATACCTGCTTTCACCCTGCGATACGCTGGCTTTCGGGAACAAGGACATAAGGGAGATCATCGATGCAAAACTCCTGGATTCACTCCTGATGTTTGAATTCAATTGCCTTGAGCTCGATAAAGAATATTTCTACGGTGTTTTCAATGAACGGGATTCGGCTTTTATACTGGGACCATACGAGGGATATGAGGCCGACCTGCTTTCAAGCAAGCATCGTGTTTCCCTTACATGCATTTATAAAGAAGATGTATTTTACCTGGGAGTGGTGTTCCCGGGAAAAGAAGTGCAGATCATGCAGGAAATAATGTTTATGATCGTGCTGAGCCTGGTCTTCCTGTTCATCTTGATCTTTAGCTTCTATAAGGTTATCAGGTTGATGTACAGGCAGAAAAAGCTTTCTGAGATAAAATCGGATTTCATCAATAATATGACCCATGAATTTAAAACACCGATCGCCACTATTTCGCTGTCCAGCGAGATGCTGCTTAAATCGGATGTAAACGAGTTTCCTTATAAAACCAGGCGTTACGCCAGCGTGATCTTTGATGAAAATGCACGCCTTCAGAAGCAGGTGGATCAGGTGCTGCAGCTTTCGGTTCTTGAGAAAGGAGAGTTCAAGCTGAAGCTCAAAGATGTCGACGTACACAGGATCATTCGCAAGATGGCCGAACATTTCTCGGCCAAAATGATACGCAAGGGTGGTGAGATCAAGCTCCACCTGCAAGCTGAGCAACATCAACTGAGGGCCGACAAAACCCACCTTACCAATATCATTGTAAACCTGATCGATAATGCCCTGAAGTATACTCCTGAAAAACCACTGATCAATATCAGCACACGCAACGATAAGGGCATGCTGGTCTTGAGCATCAGCGATAACGGTATCGGGATCAGCCCGGAAAACCAGAAACATATTTTCAAGAAACTGTTTCGGGTTCCTACGGGAAACATACATGATGTGAAAGGATTTGGCCTGGGCCTTTTTTATGTCAAAACAATGGTGGAAGCCCAGGGCGGGAATATCACGGTTAAAAGTGAACTCAACAAAGGAAGCAATTTTATAATTTCTTTACCGGTTAAATAAATTACGAAGAATGGAAAAAGCACGCATTTTACTAGCAGAAGACGATCCTAACCTCAGTATGGTATTGCAAGACTACCTGGAAATGCTGGGTTATAAGACCCTGTTGACCAGCAATGGCGAAGAAGGTCTTGAGGCTTTCCAGAAAGGGGGGTTCGACATGTGCATCCTCGATGTGATGATGCCTAAAATGGATGGCTTTTCACTTGCAGAAAAGATCAGAAAGACGGACCAGGTCATCCCGATCATATTCCTGACCGCAAAGTCGCTTAAAGAGGATCGGATCAAAGGATTTCAAACGGGCTGCGACGATTATATCACCAAGCCTTTCAGCACAGAGGAGCTAAGCCTGAGAATAGAGGCCATCCTCAGACGATGCAACACGAACAATCCCTCCGGAGAAAAAGATTTGAAAGAGATCTATGCCCTTGGATCCTATCGCTTTGATTGTGCCAATATGGTATTAAAAAACGGGAACAGTAGCAGAACACTCACACGCAAGGAAACCGCACTTCTGAGCATACTTGCAAAAAATGCAAACCAGCTGGTGCCACGGGAAGATATCCTGACTGAAGTATGGGGAAACGACGATTATTTCCTGGGGAGGAGCATGGATGTGTTCATTGCCAAATTGCGCAAATACTTTAAAGATGATCCTGACATCTCCATCACTAATGTGCATGGTGCCGGATTCAAGCTTGAAACAAAAGAATCCTAATAATCAACGCCGGCAAGGTCGATCAGGAATGCATATTCCAGAGCTACTTCTTTATACCGCTGGAAACGGCCTGAGGCACCTCCATGACCATAATCCATATTGGTCCAGAGCAATAAAAGGTTGTCATCGGTTTTCATATCACGCAACTTGGCCACCCACTTGGCAGGTTCCCAGTACTGTACCTGCGAGTCATGTAATCCGGTGGTGACCAGCATGGCAGGATAGTCCTTTGCCTCAACGTTGTCGTAGGGTGAATAGGACAGCATATAGTCGTAATACTCCTTCACATTGGGATTTCCCCACTCATCGTACTCCCCCGTTGTAAGGGGTATACTCTCGTCGAGCATGGTCGTCACCACATCAACAAAAGGAACTGCAGCTATTACTCCTTTAAAAAGATCGGGGCGCATATTATAAACGGCACCGACAAGCAATCCGCCCGCACTGCCACCCATCGCATAAATGTTGTCGGGAGTGGTATAGCCTTTTTCAATGAGGAATTCACCACAGCTGATAAAATCGGTAAACGTATTCTTCTTTTTAAGCAGTTTCCCGTCTTCGTACCACTGACGGCCCATCTCTTCACCACCACGGATATGCGCAATGGCATACACAAAACCACGGTCGAGGAGGCTCAGTCGTGTTGAACTGAAATAGGGATCCATACTCGCCCCATAAGACCCATAACCATAAAGCACGAGTGGATTGCCACCCTCTTTTTTGAGGTCTTTCTTATATACCAGGGAGATTGGGACCTTCACCCCGTCGGCAGCTGTTGCAAACAAGCGCTCAGCATAGTAGAGGTCGGGATCATATCCCCCAACAACTTCCTGCCTTTTGAGTAATTCCTTCTGTCCGGTATTCATGTTATAATCGTATACCGAATTCGGAATAGTCATTGAAGTATACCCGTATCGCAGCAGTTCGGTATCGAAATCGAGGTTGGTCGATAAGTAAACGACATAGGCCTGTTCATCAAACTCGATATAGAAATCCTTTTTGGCATCATGGCTCAGGACCCTGATCTCGGTAAGGCCGTTTTTACGTTCCTGCAGAGCCAGGTATTTATTGAACACTTCATAATCCTCAAGCAACACATCTTCGCGATGCGGGATAACCTCTTTCCAGTTTTTCAGGGCGGTACGCCTGGCAGGTGTTTCCATCAACCTGAAATTCTTGGCTTCATGGTTGGTGCGGATATAAAAGCGGTCCTGATAATGACTGATATAGTATTCCAGTTCAGGTTGCCTTTCCTGGAAAATACTGAACTCTCCTTCCGGGTCGTCGGCTTTCAGTATCCTGTATTCCGATGAAAGGGTGCTGAAAGATCCTATCATAAGGTATTCCATCGATTTTGAAAGGGATATCCCGGTACGGAAAGTTTCATCTTCTTCGAAATAGATGAGTGGATCCTTTGAGGCATCATCGCCCAGTTTGTGCCTGAAGATCTTTTCCGGGCGCAGGGTAACTTCATCTTTGCGTGTGTAGAATACGGTCTTGTTGTCGGAGGCCCAGGGCGCATATCCCGTAGTATTGAGTATCGCATCAGCCAGTATCTCGCCGGTTTCCAGGTCCTTGAAATGTATGGTGTATTTACGGCGGCTAAGCGTGTCCACACCATAGGCAATGAGCTTATTATCATGGCTTACCGAGATACCGCCAACCTGAAAATAGCTGTAACCCTCTGCCATCTCATTCACGTTCAGCATGATCTCTTCATCCGCTTCCAGGGTACCTTCCTTCCTGCAATAGATCGGGTATTCCATGCCTTCCTCGTAGCGGGAATAGTAGAAATATCCGTTGCGCTTGTATGGTACCGACATATCGGTCTGCTTGATCCTGCCAACGATCTCATCATAGAGTTCTGTCTGAAGCTCCTCAGTATGCTTCATCATGGCCTCGGTGTAATTGTTCTCTTCTTCCAGGTAGCTGATCACCTCAGGGTTTTCTCTGTCGTTGAGCCAGTAATAAGGGTCGATACGGGTGTCATTGTGAGCGGTGAGCTCCTTGTTGATCTTATTCGCAACTGGTGGATTCATTTTGCTTTTGTTATCTGCACAACTGCTGATCATCAGCAGGGTAACAATTAAGAAACTGAATGACAAAAGGTTTTTCATCACATTTGATTTTAAAAAAGTAATATGTTAACGGCATAGCCGGATGAAGTCGATATTAAAAAGTAAGGGAGATTCCAAGGCTTGGCATGATCGGGAGCTGGTAAACCACCTCGTTAGTGATCCTGTCGACATAGAATACATTTTCCCTGTTATATACATTGACCACACTCAGGTCTGCTTCAAAAATAGTATGCTCACTGATGTGGAACCTTTTTTTCAGGTTAAGGTCCAGCCTGTGATAAGTGGGCAACCTGCCCGCATTCAGTTCGGCATAGAGTATGCCAAGCTCTCCGTTGATCGTGGTATAATCAGTATAGATCCCTTCATCAAAATTGATCTTTTCATAGTATCCCTGGGTCTGGGTAAAAGGAAATCCCGATCCGAAGTTCCACCTGGCACTGAGTTCCCAGTCCTTTTTCCCGCCAAATCGATATACTCCCAGCAGGTTCACATTGTGTCGCCTGTCGAAATGCGGGTTATAATGCTGCAGTTCACCACTGGCATCCTCGTAATAGCGGTTTACGAAAGCAAATGAATAAACGGCCCAGATGTAGAAACGGCTGTTATCGAATTTAAATGTAAAATCTATTCCTTCAGCGTCACCCTTTTCCACGATAAAGTCTTTGGTGAGCAGATCAGGTGCCTGGGGTGCTTTCTCCTCATCGAAGATCTTATTTCTGTTCAGATTAGTGAGCTGGGAGAAGTTCTTGTAATACCCCTCAATGTTCATGGTGATGAATCTTCCAATGTCAAATTCAGCACCCAGGATCAAATGTTCTGATTTCTGAAGGTTGTGTGTCACCTCCTTGCCGTCGAATTCATCCGGCAGGTTATCCGATCCCGAAAGGAATCCGTAGAACAGGTTTACTACATCGCGGTCGGAAGTAGCACTGATCAGGTTCTGTGAGTAGAGCCCGCCCGCAAATTTGATCCTGAAGTTATCGGTAACATTATATTTCATCGACAACCTTGGCTCCGGCGACATCTGGGACAGGGACGCATACCACTGCAACCTGAAGCTGGGTTCGATAAGCACCTTGCCTGCGGTCTTTTTATATTTCACGTAAAGCCCCAGTTCAGTTGTGTTCTCTTTCTGAGAGATGGTACGGCCAACGGAATTGATAAAATAATAATCGGTTGTAAAGCCGAGGATCTCGATCCCGTATTTCAGCTGGTCGTGTCCGAGGAAATAATTGAAGTCGAAACCCATATTGAAGCCACCGATCTCGCTTGACCTGTCGGGATTGATGTCGTCTTTAAGGGTGACTTTATATTTGGAATAGGCTGCATGACCGCCGATCATAACGGCTGTTTTTCCGGGGATGATCACAAAATTTGTACCCCCGCCTGCCTGGTTCCAGCTAAAATCAGCAATGGCTTTGTACTGGTTTACCCTGTCGGTGAAATTGAAACCATAGAAGTTGATCTTGGATCCATTTCCGAAATTGAACGACAGTTTACCATAAAGGTCAAGGTAATTGAATGGAAGCCCGTCCTCATTAATGTAATCGTAAAAGATCTTTGAGGATTGCTCCAGGTAGGAATTCTTGGCTGAAAGCACAAATGACGAACTTGAACCACCTGTTTCTTTTTGTTTTGCCAGCGGGCCCTCGATCATGACCTTAGCCCCGAATGTGCTGGCCCCCACTTTTCCTGCGATCCTTTTCTTATTCCCGTCGCGAGTGGTAATGTCCATAATGGAAGATATCCTTCCCCCGTATTCCGCTCCGAAACCACCGGTATATACATCGGCATTTCTAAGGATATCTGTATCAAAAACGGAGAACAGCCCGATAGAGTGGAATGGATTATATATCACCATTCCGTCGAGGAGCACTTTGTTCTGTATGGGAGACCCACCCCTGATATAAAGCTGGCCGCCCTGGTCTCCGGTAAACACTACTCCCGGAAGTACCTGCAGATACTGGGCAAGGTCGGGTTGTCCGCCAATGGATGGGATTTCGTTGATCTCCTTTGATGTAACTTTATTCACAGATATCTTGGTTTCCGTCCGTGCTTCCTGTCGTTCGGCAGAAATATTTACCACGTCGAGGGTTACTGACGCTGCTTCAAGAACAAGGTTTTGCGTTATGATCTCATCAGCCTTGACCGTAATATCCATCTGCAGTGTGTCATAGCCAAGATAGGTCACCATAAGCAAATATTGACCGGGAGGAACCTGCGAGATCACATAAAGTCCATTCACATCTGAAGCAGAACCGAAAGTCGTTCCCTTAAGATAAACATTCGTAAAGATCACAGGTTCACCGGTTTCTTTTTCATATATGGTTCCGCGGATGGTACCTGTCTGAGCATGAACTTCAGTTGATATCAAAAGCAGGAGTATGAATGAGGTAAGGAAGAAAGTAAGTGAGGTTCTGAGCTTCATGTTATAAGTTCGTTTATGGGGCCTGTTTTAATAACCTACAAAAGTAAATAAAGTTTCATTACACCTGACATCAATGCCATTCGCCGTTGGAATCCGCAAAGCGGTGATTATACAGATGTTTCCCCCAGCTTATTGTATCCAGGGTCCTTTTCTTTAACTTCAGCCCAAAGTAGGTGTACCCATAGGTACTTCCAAAAATGCCGAAGCCATCTTCAACATTTGTGTATTCAGGAAAGAAGTGCGGATTGGTTGGTTGTTCATACACCTGGATAAAATCCTGCAACTCTATCCCCGGCAGGGCCAGCATATAGTCGACCCCTCTTGCCCGCCGTTTAACATTCGGGGCAACCGGTATCTGGGAGGCCAGGTATTCGTAGTACTTATCGAAAAGCTGGATCGTGTCATCATTCTTATAGCCGAGGGGATTCATATTGGGAACCCAGTCAACATATTTGAAATAGGTTTTATTCCCGACATATTCCCAGTACAGAAATCGCATGATGTAGTGTTCATGTTCGGTCGGATCAAGTGAGCCCTGGTAGTCATACATGGGCTCTGCACGATAATCTACCCTGTAAAATGCCCGTTCCTGATAAAAAGATTCTTGCATGGTTATGCTTCCCAGCACGGTGGCCCATCCCGTAACTTCACGCCCTGTCGACCGTTCGATCACCCTCAGTTTATACTGGCATTCCTCGTTTATCGGGGTGTTTGTCCTGTAAACACAATTCGACTCATTTGAGAACAATCCGGGTTCTTTTTGCCTGTCGACCGGTTCATACTCTACCGGCTCCCCTGTCATTTCTCCGTCTTTGTATTCTTCGAGGAAAACCTGGAAAGCATTCTCGGGATAGTTTATCGAATCATTTACCTGGGTATAATTGTATGGATCATCGGTACTCATGAATCCCCTGTTAATGCGCAGGTATTGCACCGTATCTTTAATATTGATGATACCATAAACGATTGTAAGATCCTTATATGGAGCAACTTCCAGGTCTGTTTCACACGAAAAAGTGAAGATCAGGCAAAGAACCAGGAATATTGTGGAGGCCTTTTTCATGATTCGCTAACATCAATGTCTTTGTCAAGGGTTTGCAGACATTTGACTAGCTAATTTAAGATATTTTAACAAACTCGATACAAAGAATCAGAAAACGGTCATGTTTAATAAGTTTTCGGCATTATTTAGCATCCCTCAGTTTCTCAAACAGAACACGCTCTTCAGGTTTAAGTTTTTGAGGTATCCGGATATGCACCTTAACAAAGAGGTCGCCGTTCACGACGGCATGCGTATAATCGGGCATGCCCATATTTTTCAGCCGGAAGGTCTTGCCATTCTGTGTCCCTGGCGGGATGGTAATGTTAACCGGGCCTTTGAGGGTATCCACCGTAACTTTACCGCCAAGCACTGCTGTGTAAATGTCTGTTTCAATCGTCGTATAGAGGTTGTTCCCCTCACGTTTGAAACGCGGATCAGGAAGGATCACGATCTGGATATATAGATCACCGCTGCTGCCTCCGGAGGCAGAGGACCCTCCTTTTCCCTTCACGCGGAGCTTTTGTCCGTCTTTCACGCCACGCCCCACTTTTACTTTAATGGTCCGGCCTTTAACATCAATCATCCTTTCTGTGCCATTGTATGCCTCGAGAAGGGTAAGTGTAAGCTTGGTTGAATAGTCTGCTCCTCTTACATCCCTTACTGTGCGGCTTTGCGTGCCTCCGCCAAAGCTCCCTCCGAAAAATGTCTTGAAGAAGTCGGAAAAGCCACCCCCGCCAAAGAGATCTTCCATATTGATGCTACCGCTGCCACCACTGTAATATCCGCCGTATTGCCCGTGTCCAAATCCCTGGTTGGCATAAGCACCGTTTTTCTCATAGTGTTTCCAGTTTGCTCCCAGCTGGTCGTACTTCTTGCGGTTCTCGGCATTCCCCAGAACCTCGTAGGCTTCACTCACTTCCTTGAACCTTGCCTCTGCCCTGGCATCACCCTGGTTCTTGTCAGGATGGTATTTCATCGCCAGCTTTCGATACGCTTTCTTGATCTCCTCCTGGGATGCTTTTTTAGATACACCTAATACTTTATAATAATCTTTGTAATCCATGTGTATAAGGGCATATCAAGAATTATACCTTATTCCCAAAACATGAAAAAATGACATATGCTCCATTGCATCCGGCACTGTTCCGGGATCTGCTAATACCGCACCACCCTCAAACTGGATATCCCCGAGCTGAACTGAATGCTGATATTTTTGGTGGCATCGGCAAAGTTGGGACTTACGTAGGTGCTCTTGCTCACTTTGTCGAAACCGGGCAGTTCCCTTGAAACGAGGAAGGAATCGGAGACGACCTCACAGGCCACCTCTTCGGGGACAAATATCTTGACGGATGAAACGCCGGTTTCAATGTCGACATTTACGTTGTCGGACAGGGAACCCAGCCTGATCTCGATGGATGTAGCTCCACCATCGATAGTTAGTTCACCGATGATGAAAGGGCTCAGGTCCATCCAGATGTCGGCTGCACCAGCATCTACATCCACGTCCCACACCATATCCGGATTCATCTTGATCTCCACCTCATGCGAGCGGTAAAGACGGTACTGGTTTCGTTTATGCTCGGGACCGATATGCACACGCTGTTTTTCCCCGTCGTCTGAAGTGCTCATGAAATAAGAGCCCGAATCACCAACATATTTGAAATCCACCAGCTGATCGGAACTGCCTTCGATAACATAAGTGCCGGCTGCCGCATCAAGCTCCAATATAGCATATTTTGCATTTTCGGAGCGGGGCTCGCTTTTCTTCAGTTCAATCCTGTCGCCACGGTCCCAGTCGCCGATCCAGATCCATCCCGAATGCCAGCGCGACGGGTTGTAGTGAATGATAAGGATCATGACCAGGATAGCCACAAAGGATGCGATCAGCTTGTACAGTGATTTGATCGGGAGGATGGATATCCCCCACAATACCAGCAGTAAGGGCCAGAGGCTGAGAATGTCACGCCAGTTGAAATAGATCACATCAAATTGCTTGAGCAGGTAGAGGATGCCAAGAAGTATGAGCAGCACCCCCCAGAAAATATTTCTGTATTTCATAACGATAGGCTTAAAGGGTTACATGACTTATTGCTGCTTTTTGCTGACAAAAGCATTCCTGAGAAGCACGATCCCGATCACAATGAGTATCACGGGCCACAGGTCGCCAAAATCAATACGTGGTACATATCGTATTACGAGAAAGATCACACCCAGGGTGATCAGGATCAGCCCTGCGATCAGGCTTCCATCGTCTTTTTTCTTGAACCTGTTATCCTGTTTGGGTACACCTGCATTTGCATTTTCACTTGTTTTTTGCTCTTCCATGGTTTCTGAGTTTACGTTAATTTTCATTTGGTCATCCAGTGGAAGCACGATCCATAAGATGATATACAGCAATACACCTCCACCCCCGACCAGAACCATCAGGATGAAGAGAATCCGGATCAAGGTAGGATCCAGGTTCCATGATTCACCAATCCCGCCGGCGACACCGCCGATCATCTGGTCTCTTGAGCTGCGATATAATCCTGAACGTTGCTCCATAAAATTAAACTTTTAACAAATATACACTTTATACAGATGTAATTGTTATAAAAATGTTAACAGCTGTCGGGCGTCAGGCATTAGGCAGTAGTTAGTAAGCAGCAACCAGGAACTTGAAGCCAGAAGCCCAGTACAATAATATTTGCATGGATGAACAAAGCCGTTCAGGAAACGTTAATATTTCAGCGAATAATTTAGATGTTTCTATAAATTATATTTTGACTCAAAGCATTTGCTGATTTTTGTAAATTAGCGTTCCTAATTAAACTGAATATGGGAGAGAAAATTAGAATCGACAACAACAACCTGATCGTACCAGATCAGCCAATAATACCGTTTATTGAAGGCGACGGCACAGGGCCGGATATCTGGGCCGCTTCCGTGAGGGTATTCGATGCTGCTGTAGAAAAAGCTTATCACGGCAGGAGAAAGATAGAATGGAAAGAAGTGTATGCCGGCGAGAATGCATTCAATAAGTTCAACGACTGGTTGCCACAGGAAACCGTCGATGCATTCAAAGAATACCTGGTTGGTATAAAAGGTCCCCTCACTACGCCTGTAGGCGGTGGGATCCGTTCACTGAATGTTGCCCTTCGGCAGATCCTCGACCTTTATGTTTGCCTCCGCCCGGTGAAATACATCAAGGGTGTTCCTTCTCCGGTAAAGAAACCGGAAGATGTAGACATGGTGATCTTCAGGGAAAACACGGAAGACATATATGCCGGTATCGAGTGGATGGAAGGAAGTGATGAGGTTAAGAAAGTCGTTGAATTCATCCGTAAGGAAATGGGCATAGAGAAGATCCGTTTCCCGGAAACATCGGGTATCGGTATCAAGCCCATTTCGAAAGAAGGCTCTTACAGGCTTATCCGCGCGGCCATTGTTTATGCCCTGGAAGAAGGACGGCGCTCTGTTACCCTTGTGCATAAAGGGAATATCATGAAATTCACCGAAGGTGCCTTCAAGAACTGGGGGTACATTCTGGCCAAGGAAGAGTTCAGGGACCGGGTGATCACCGAACGTGAAAGCTGGATACTGGGCAATGTTGAGCGCAATCCCGAAATCAGCACAGAAGATAACGCAAAGCAGATCGAACCGGGGTACCACATGATGACCGGCGATCAGAAAGCAGGTGTCCGGGCCGAAGTTGAAGAAGCCTTACGGCTCATGCCCACGCATGGCAACGGGAAATGGAAAAATATGCTGCTTATCAGGGATGCCATTGCCGACATTACACTTCAGCAGGTGCTCACCAGGGCGGCTGAATTTGATGTGGTAGCTACCATGAACCTGAACGGCGACTATTTATCCGATGCCCTGGCAGCACAGGTTGGCGGTATCGGCATCGCCCCCGGCGCTAACATAAACTATGTTACCGGGCATGCTATATTTGAAGCCACCCACGGCACGGCGCCAAAATATGCCGGCCTCGACAAGGTGAATCCCGGTTCTGTCATCATATCAGGCAGCATGATGCTGAAATACATGGGGTGGAACGAAGCACATGACCTCATCTGGAAGGGACTTGAAAAGACCATCAGCCAGAAAAGGGTCACCTATGATTACCACAGGATGATGGAGGGCGCAACCCTGTTGAAATGTTCAGAATTCGGCAGTGCCATAATTGAAAATATGTAAACTTATCCAGACGAGATATGTCAGTACTTAAAGAAAGGCTCAGGCAAAAGATTAATGAATGGCGCCCCCGTACCGCCAGGTTATTGAACGAATATGGTGATGTGGTGATCGACGAGGTGACCATTGCCAAAGCGCTTGGCGGGATGCGAGGCCTCAAAAGCCTTGTAACCGACATATCTTATCTTGACCCCAACGAAGGGATACGATACAGGGGATATACCCTGAAAGAAGTGTTTGAACTTCTTCCCAAACCCAAAGGAGCAGAAATGCCTTATGTAGAAGGATTGATGTTCCTGCTTCTGACAGGCGACATCCCTAACGAAGCTGAGGTAGCCGATGTAGTGGACGAATTCAGCAAAAGAAGGATCCTGCCACGCTATGTTTATGAGGTGATCGATGCATTCCCCTGCTGCAGCCACCCGATGACGATATTTTCATCGGCTATACTGACCATGCACCGTGAATCGTTCTTTACGAAGAAATATTTTGCGGGGCTGAAAAAAGAAGATTACTGGGAACCCACATACGAGGATGTGCTGAACCTCCTGGCCAAACTCCCCGAGATCGCAACATATATTTATGCGAAGCTTTATAAAGACGGGAATCGGATACAGTCAAATCCCAACCTCGACCTTGGCGGGAACTTTGCATTCATGATGGGCATCGACAAACCCTATGATGATGTTTCGCGCCTGCACTTCATCCTTCACAGCGACCACGAAAGCGGTAATGTCAGTGCACATACCGGGCACCTTGTTGCCAGCTCCCTGTCCGACATCTACCTGTCGATCTCAGCAATGATCAACGGCCTGGCCGGCCCGTTGCACGGACTGGCAAACCAGGAAGTGCTGAGGTGGCTCCAGGACCTTATGGAAAAAATGGGTGGAGCGGAACCAACAGAAGATGAGATCAAGCAATATGTATGGGACACACTGAACGCCGGTTTTGTTGTTCCGGGTTACGGGCATGCCGTTCTGAGAAAAACAGACCCCAGGTATACCCTGCAGCGTGATTTCAGCCTGAAATACATTAAAGACGACCCGCTGTTCAAGTTTGTTGACATCCTGTATAAGGTTGTCCCTCCCATCCTCATGGAACATGGAAAGGCGAAAAACCCCTGGCCCAACGTGGATGCACAATCAGGTGTGATCCAATGGCATTATGGCGTAAGGGAATATGACTTTTATACTGTCCTCTTCGGTATCGGCAGGGCAATTGGTATCTGCGCAAATGTTATTTGGGACCGCGCCCTGATGTACCCCCTCGAAAGGCCTAAATCACTCACCACGGATATGCTTGAAGAGATTGCGGGAATCAACAATAAGTAATACTGAAAACTGATATTTGATATTTGATATCTGAAGTGCCTGGAATCCGGGACCTTTTCCCCTGTAACCTATTTATCGATGCAGAATCGGGGAAGCTTGCGTTTGCAATGGTTCTTGATCAGGCTGATCTTGAAGGAGAAATAAACATTGAAACCATAATGGTTGGTCAGGTTGAGGAAGCCCGAGAGGTTGTCCGTCCCCACCGTGAAATTATAAAAACGGAAATAAGCACCGAGCATGGGGTGCCGGAAATCGTATAGTGTGAAGGGCATACCCAGCTCAAACACCTGTGTTTCGAGCCTGGGTGATACCATGAACCCCGCAGGAGACCTCACCTGCCCTTTGGCATAACTGATGGGAAGGCGGACAGAACTGCTAACGTACCAGTTCTTTTGCCAGTGGTAATCAAGCTGTAGTCCCAGGCTTGCCGGCAGGTACATGCTGAATTTATTTGCAACAAGCGCATCGTCAGGATCTTCAAAAAAGCGGGCATTCACATCCTCACTGATGAAAGCCAGGTTATCGTAATATTGTTTGAGGGTGTCAACCTCTTCCCAGGAGCCGGAAACATTGTCGTAATGATATTTCTCGGCCTCATCGTTAAACCGGATCCAGCCCAAATCCATCAGTGATACGCCGAATTTGAACTTGTATTCTTCATAACGCTGCTGGCAAAGGCGCCTGTATTTGATATTGGAATGCCCTTTCTCGGTATGGATATAGGAAACACCCAGGTCGAAACCCATGCCATATCCCTTGACCATCGAACCCGACATTTCATTCGTAGCATAATCAATGGGGAGTGAATACGCCGCCTCACCGTTCATATTCCTCACATAAACATTATTATCATCCGGAGTGAAATAGGTCAGGTTATCCATATAAACGTATGCCCCTGCGTGCCCGAGAAGGAATTTTGCCGATACGCCCAATGACCATCGGTCACGGTCGTATTTATGAAACATATAAGCCCAGCTGAAGCCGATCTCAGACCAGGTCAGGGTAGCAAACTTTATGGGATCCCTGTGCTCATACTCATATCCATGCTGAGGCTTGTAATCCAGGCTATAATAAAAATAATTCGCCATGTCGTATGGCAGGTCTTTTACCGTATTCACCTGGCGAAAGCCGGTATGGAAGCCAAAGGCGTGATCATTCACGGCAACCATTACCGATGGCCCCATGACCCTGTAATTGGAATGGATATTTTTCCTGTTCACGTTTTCCAGGGTATATGCAGGTCGCTCACCCTGGCCGTGCTCCTTTGCATGCACGGGGTATTCATATCCCGGAAGGAGAAACCTTGTGAAACGGTATTCGTCACGCGAGAGGTAAGCATAGTTGTTGTGCACAAAGAAACCTGTACTGAATACATTGACATCGACATAATACCGGCTGTTGGTCATTAAGGCAGGGTTCACGATCCCACTGTTCACCCCCGTATAGGATCCCATCGTCGCACCGGTAATGTATTGCCCCTTGAGGTTCAGATGCAATCCGAGCAGGATAAAGCATGTCAGGATCGTATATTTATATGCCCTGTGCAAGATTTGATTTTGTTTATATCCCGTTTACGCAGGCAGGGTTTAAAAGTTACCTGAGAAACAGTAGCTAAAATAAGATCCAGCAATGCAGTTCTTGCATTGAATTACACTGAAACAGGATACAGGAGATACTTATTTTTAACCGTAAAAACACGTAGCTTTAACGCATTGGGCGGCCTTCGCAATAATAACTTGCCTTGCGGCATTTTCCTTTCAGGAAGTTAAACTTCAGCGAGAAATAGATATCCATTCCCGTGAAGTCGGTAAGATTAAAAAAGCCAAGGATCTTATCCGTCCCTATGGTAAGGAACCAGAAGCGGGCAGCCAGTCCGATCCTGGGATAGCGATAATCATAAAGCGACAGCGGCATGCTGAATTCCAGGTAGGCTGTCTCGTATCGTGGCGTAACCGATAACTGGGCCGGGCGGTAAATATATGATCCGGTATTCATAATGGGCTGCACAAGGCTGGCATTCAGGTACCATTGTGCCCGGTAATGATAATCAAACTGCATGCTCATGGCGGCGGGCAATGCCATGCGTATGCGATTGGAAGTCAGGGATGCATCCGGATCACCATAAAACTCCTCACTCAGCATACTGAGAAAGGGATCGATGCCCCTGAAGTTAACGGTATCGATGTTCATCCAGAATACACTCACATCGTCGTAATTGTGCCGCTGGGCACTGCTTTTAAAATTCATGAATCCCAGGTCGATCAGTGAAAAACCCAGCCGGTATTTATAATCCTCATAAGGTACCTTGCACAGTTTCCCGGACCTGAAGCTGGAATATCCCCTGCTTTTCTTTTCGTATACTATGCCTAGGTCGAATGAAAAGCCATTTCCTTTGAAAAGAGGACCATCCTCTTCAGGACCTGAATACCCAAATTCAGCCCTTGCATTCCGGATGTTCAGTGTGCTGTCGTTATTAACGATATAGTCGATGTTCTGGACATCGAGGAATGAGCCGGCCATACCGAGTAAAAATTTGGCTGTGATGCCTGCTGTGAGGTGGTCCGGTCCACGCCGATACATGGAGCGGGCATAGCTTACCCCGATCTCAGTCCACCCCATACCGGTGATCCGCATGACATCATCGTTATAATTGATATTGTGCTGGGGTTCGTAATTCAGTCCTTCATAGGAAAACGGGATGAACTCATAGGGTATTTGCCTGCCTGAGACAACCGCTCTGAAAGCCGTCCTGAACCCAAAGGCATCCTTTCCCCTGGAGATGGAGAAGGAGGGACCGAGCAAAAAGGTATTCAGGTGAAGGTTCTTTCGCTTATCATTGCGATAATAGTCGAAGGGAAGCCCGTCTTTGCCGTATTCCGGCAGGTTCTCATCCGATCTTATATAAGCAAAAGGCTTGTAATCACCTTTATGAATATAAAAGGCATTGTTCTCGAAAAAGAAGTCGGCAGTGGCAATATTGACATCCAGATAGAGCTTTGAATGCATGATCCCTGCAGGATTGATAAGGCTGCTGTTTATGCCCGCATAGTTGCCATTCACAACGCCCCACATCTCCTGTCCTGAAAAATACAATGGTGACAGGCAAAGGTTTAATATCAGAAAAAGTTGTTTGTTCAAGATGCTATTCCTGGAAAAATTAAACTAATGTAATACTACTGTCTATAGGAATGAGATGGGTTTCGACTGCTTTCGTTGCCTCGTTAAGAGAATAACTTTATAATTTCATTTTTATTGCGGGATCGAATGTTTCGTTGGATGGAAAATCCATATCTTTGCCGCGCGAGCGGATGTGGTGGAATTGGTAGTCACGCCAGACTTAGGATCTGGTGCCGAAAGGCGTGGGGGTTCGAGTCCCTTCATCCGCACAGAAACATGATCTGCCGTTGACAGATTAACCCAAACTAATCATTTTCTGTAATTTAGACCCTATCATCTTGAAGATAGAAAAGTTAATTTTATACCTGATTATACTCCTCTTAATGATGCGGGGATATGATTCCGTAGCCATTGAGCCCGATTCACTTTTAGTTCAGCTTGATAGTGCCCAGCAAGTAGGTGACAGTGCAGTAATACTGTCAATACTCTACGATCTTGCATTCATCTATAATGAAGCCGAGAAGTATGACTCTGCTTCCATTTATTATAATCGGGGGATGCGTATTGCAGACTCACTTAATGATAAAAGCCGGCTGTCGGAAATGCAGAGCAAGCTGGGTAATATTCATTTATTTTGGGGAAACTACAGAAAGGCGATGGACCTCTACCTCGAATCCCTTAAGATCTGCAATGAGATTAATGATTCCGCAGGGATCTCAAGATCATTGAATAATATTGGGGTTATATATGATACCTGGGGTGAGAAAAACATCTCGCTTAAATATTACGAGAAAAGTTACGAAGTTGATGGTTTGTTACGTGATACTTTAGGGCAATCCAAGACCCTTAACAATATAGCTACTCTGTATGACGAATTGGGGATGAGGGAGAAAGCGATCAACTATTATTTCCAGGCTCTTGAGCTTGCTCAACTGGCCAAGGATCATAAGATGATCGCCACTGCGAGCGGAAATATCGGAGGTTATTACCTGGAGGACCAGGACTTCGAAAAGGCGGCGGAGTATTATTTCAAAACCGTGGAAGAATACAAGCTGGCAAGATCACCAAGTGGGCAGGCAGAAAGCTATATCAATATCGGCAACCTGTACAGGGAAACTGAAGAATATGAGGCAGCACTAGATTATTACAAGCAGGGGCTGGACATTGTCTTACGCATGAACCTGACCACTCCTATCCTGGATGCTTATCTTGGTATATATGAGGTTTATAAAGCCAAAAAGGATTACAAAACAGCGCTTGAATATTTTTCTTTGTGGCATCACCTCCAGGACTCTATTTTCACTGTTGAAACATCATCAGAGCTTGTCGCCCTGACCAGTGCATATGAGACCCAGCAAAAAGAGAATGAAATGGAGATCCAGAATACCAGGATGCGTGAGCAGAAAACAAAGATCAGAAGGCAACAGATCATCCTGATCACCCTGGTATCTTTTATGATATTGATCGCCATATTTACGATACTCCTCATGAGGCAATACCAGCTCAGGATGCGGGCCTGGAGACAATTGCTCTCGCAGCATGAGGAAATCCTTAAGAGCCGCCAGGAGCTTATCAAGGCCAAGGAAAAGGCGGAAGAATCTGACCGCCTGAAAACAACTTTCCTTGTCAATATTTCGCATGAGCTCAGGACCCCTATGAACGGGATCATGGGGTTCACAGACCTGCTGCAAAAGGGCAATGTAACGGAAGAACAGAGCAAACTCTATCTCTCGTATATAGCCTCCTCCAGCCGTCAATTGCTCAAGGTTCTCAATGATATTATCGACATCTCCTCTATTGAAACAGGCCAGATGAAGCTGGATTTTGACATCTGCCAGCCTCATCAGATCTTCGAGGACCTTTTGGCTTTTTTTGAGAAAGAAAAGAAAGAAAGCAATAAGGAATCACTGGTATTTCAATATAAAGCACCGGAAGATGCAGAGAAACATTTCTGCAAGGGAGATAAAAGAAGAATCTCGCAGGTAATTTTCAACCTCCTCAGCAATGCCATGATCTTTACCCGTGAAGGGCGTGTTGATTTCGGATATGAAATAATAGATGGCAAAACAATGAAGATATTTGTTCAGGATACGGGTATCGGTATTGAAAGGAGTAATTTTGAGATGATCTTCGAACGTTTTCGCCAGGTTGATGACAGCACAACACGGCAGCATGGAGGATCAGGCCTCGGACTTGCCATAAGCAAGGAACTGGTCAGTTTAATGGAGGGGACCATCTATCTTGTTTCAGATATAGGCAAGGGTTCAACTTTTTATGTTGAGTTGCCTTACCACCCGGCAGTGGTTGAATAAAATCCGAACTCCAAACGCCAAACTCCAATTTCCATGATAGCATGGTTTTATTTTATATCTTTGCAGCCCGAAATTAAACAGTAAACGTGCATGAACATTACACAGGAAGCAACCGGCGATCTCACTGCGACGGTAAAGATCGAAGTCACAAAGGAAGATTATCAGGACCAGGTAAATAAGGTACTGAAAGATTACCAGAAGAATGCCAACATGTCGGGGTTCAGGCCCGGGAAAGTACCCATGGGCATGATCAAAAAAATGTATGGCAGGGCCGTTCTTGCCGAAGAGATCAACAAGATCATATCGGAAAACCTGAACAACTACCTTACTGAAAACGAAATAAAAACGCTGGGACATCCCCTCCCAAATGAAGATAAGCAGAAACAGATCGATTTCGACACGCAGGATACACTTGAATTCTTCTTCGACATTGCTCTTCAGCCTGAAATAAACATCGAGATCAACGATAAGATCAAGGTGAATTACCATAAGATCAAGGTCGACGATAAAAGCATTGACAAGTACATAGAAGACCTCAGGATGAAAAACGGCAAAGCCGTTGAAACGGAAGAAGGAAAAGATGGGGAAGCAAAGATAGAGCCCGCTGAGCTTAACGAAGAATTCTATTCAGCTGTATTTCCCGGACAGGACATCAAAGATGAAGCAACCTTCAGGGAAAAGCTTGCCGAGCAGCTCGAACTAAGTTTCGGTCATGAAAGCGACCGCTTGTTCATGCGACATGTCGCCGACAAGCTGATCGATACTTCAGGCCTCGAACTTCCTGACGAATTTATGAAGCGCTGGCTTGCAGAAAGCGGTGAAGCACAGGTAAAAGCGGAGGATATTGAATCACACTACGGAGAATACGCCAGGGCGCTAAAATGGCAACTGATCGAGAGTAAGATCGTGAAAGATCATGATATCCAGGTCACTCCCGATGATGTAAGGGAGCAGATCATGAGCTATTTCCAGACTCCCGGTGAAGTGGATGAAGAAACCAGGAAAAGACTGAACGAGATCGCCGACAGCATCATGCAAAACCAGGAAGAGGTGAAACGTATATACGATCAATTGCTTGACAACCGCATGCGGGACTTACTGAAATCGACCGTAAAACTGCGTAATAAAGAAGTGAGTTATGACGATTTTATTAAATTAGCCACTGAAACCAAATAAAAAAATTATCAAGGATGAATCCTGAAGAATTCAAGAAATTTGCTACGAGGCACATGGGTATCAGCAGTGTTACCCTCGACAATTACACTTCGGTGTACGGCAATTATATTTCTCCTACCATTATTGAGGAAAGGCAGATGAACATTGCCACCATGGATGTTTTTTCGAGGCTGATGATGGATCGCATCATTTTCCTGGGAGTTCCCATTAACGACTATGTGGCCAACATCATCCAGGCCCAGCTCCTGTTCCTGGAATCTGCCGACTCGGGAAAAGATATTCAGATCTACCTGAATACACCCGGCGGCTCCGTTTATGCCGGACTGGGGATTTACGACACCATGCAATATATTGCTCCCGATGTAGCCACCATTTGTACCGGTATGGCTGCTTCAATGGGTGCTGTCTTGTTGTGTGCGGGAACCAAAGGTAAACGCACTGCGCTGAGTCATTCAAGGGTACTCATCCACCAGCCTATGGGTGGTGCTTCAGGCCAGGCATCCGATATTGAGATCACAGCCCGTGAGATCCAAAAGCTTAAGAAGGAGTTATACGAGATCATCGCGGCCCATTCAGGCCAGAAATACCAGAAAGTATGGGATGATGGAGACCGTGATTTCTGGATGACAAGTGAAGAAGCCAAGAAGTATGGCATGATTGACGAGGTACTGGTAAAGAACAAAAAGTAATAATCTCCGTATAAACTCTCTGCAGTAAAAGATATTATGGCGAGAGAAACAGACAGGTGCTCATTCTGCGGCAGGGTCAAAGCAGAAACAAATGTATTGATCGCTGGCCTGGAAGGGCATATATGCGACCTTTGTGTTGAACAGGCCCAGGCCATCATCCGTGAGGAGATGGCATCGAAGCATGAACTGAAACTGGGAGATATTAAATTGCTCAAACCGGCCGAGATCAAAAAACACCTCGACCAGTATGTGATCGGGCAGGAAGAAGCCAAACGTGTGCTTTCCGTCGCCGTCTACAACCATTACAAAAGGATCACCCAGCCCCACTCCGAAAAAGACGAAGAAGAGATCGAGATCGAGAAGTCGAATATTGTGATCGTTGGAGAAACCGGTACCGGAAAAACCCTTCTTGCCAGGACCATAGCCCGCATGCTCCACGTGCCTTTCTGTATAGCCGATGCAACCGTGTTAACCGAAGCAGGCTACGTCGGAGAAGATGTGGAAAGCATTCTCTCCCGGTTGCTGCAGTCAGCGGATTACAATGTAGCGGCTGCTGAGAAGGGCATCATATTTATCGACGAGATCGACAAGATCGCCCGCAAAAGCGACAATCCCAGTATCACCCGCGATGTTTCAGGTGAAGGCGTACAGCAGGCACTGCTGAAGCTCCTTGAGGGTGCTGAGGTGAATGTGCCTCCGCAGGGCGGCAGAAAGCATCCCGAGCAGAAGATGATACAGGTGAATACCCGCAATATCCTCTTCATCGCAGGCGGTGCGTTCAATTCCATCGACAAGATCATCGGCTCCAGACTTCAGACCAATATGATCGGCTATAATTTTGATAAGGGGAAACAGGCGGTTAACAAGGAAAATATGTTGCAGTATATCGCCCCCGGCGACCTGAAAGAATTCGGCCTTATCCCGGAGATCGTCGGACGCCTGCCGGTATTGACATACCTGAACCCACTCGAAAAGGATGCCTTGCGAAGAATACTTATCGAACCCAAAAACTCCCTTATCAAGCAATTTACCAAGCTGTTTGCCATGGATAATATCAACCTTTCCTTCGAGGAAGAAGCACTTGAGTTCATGGTCGACAAAGCGATCGAATTCAAACTGGGAGCCCGTGGCTTAAGGTCTATACTGGAAGCTATCCTCACCGATGCCATGTTTGATCTGCCTTCGAATGGCGATACCTCTGACCTCCGCATCAACCTTGAATATGCTCAAAGCAAACTGAAAAAATCGAATATCTCCAAACTTAAGGTTGCATAAGATTAACAATTTTTTAAGGTCTTCTTACGTATCTTTATAAAGGCATACGGCATGATAATTGCCTGTATGCAGTTACCATGAAGCGCTTTCTGCTAATATGTATGTTCGTCCTGTTTCTCCTGCCTGCTTTTGCCCAGGAAGAAGAGAAAGAACGTATTGTGGTTTATGCGACAATGCTGGATGGCGATACTATTCCGGTGGTCCTCCTGCCTGAACTTAAAGTGCTGTCATTCAAGCCTTTTAAAACCCGGCGCGCAGAGCGCAAAATGACGCGCCTGATCTATAATGTTAAACGTGTCTACCCTTATGCAAAACTGGCCGGCATCAAGCTAAAGGAGTATGAAGAGATCCTTGCCGGTATTGAAGACCAGAAAACCCGCAGGAAGATCATGAAGCAGGCTGAAGAGGAACTGGATGCTGAATTCGGCGATGACCTTCGTGATCTTACCTTTACCCAGGGAAAGATCCTTATTAAGCTCGTATACAGGGAAACAGGTTCCTCATCCTACGACCTTGTTGCTGAACTGAGAGGGAAATTCAGGGCATTCTTCTGGCAGGCTTTTGCCCGCCTGTTTGGTTTCAATTTAAAAAATGAATATGATCCCCTCGGAGAAGACAGGAATATTGAATTTATTGTGCAAATGATAGAGAACGGGCAGCTGTAGAATAACGAATAACGAATAATGAATATCGAACATGGAAGTTGGGGGTATTACTGCCTACTGCCTATCCCGAAAAACCAGAAATCTTCGATTTCATTGTTTTTCGTGGATCCTCGAAAAAAGAGCAAATCAAAGATTTGCATTTTTTCGGGACTGCCTACTACTTCCCCCTTCCCTGCAGAACAATAAGGGCAGTGTAGATCATGATCTTGAAGTCCATGGCCAGCGACATGTTCTCGATGTATAGCAGGTCGTATTTAAGCCGTTGGATCATCTCATCCACATCAGAAGCATAGCCGTATTTTACCTGTCCCCAGGAAGTAATGCCCGGTTTGACCTTATGCAATAACCTGTAATGCGGTGCCTGTTTCACGATCTTGTCGATATAATATTGCCGTTCGGGGCGTGGCCCGACCAGCGACATATCGCCTTTCAGTACAGTATAGAACTGGGGAGTTTCATCCAGCCGCACCTTTCTGAGAAACCTGCCAAATTTTGTGATCCTGGGATCATTGTCAGATGAAAGCTGAGGCCCGGCACGCTCCGCGTCCTGGTACATGGTACGGAATTTATGCATATAAAAAGGTACGCCATTGAGCCCTATTCGCTGCTGGGAATAAAATACAGGCCCCCTGGATGAGAGCATTACCCCTATGGCTACGAAAAGATATACAGGAATAAGCAGGATCATGGCAATAAGGGAAACGAGGATATCGATGATCCTTTTGATCGACCGCTGCCAGGCAGGCATGATATCGGGTGCGATCTGTATCAGGGGAGTATGGAAGACCGAGGTCATCTTAACCGAACCCAGCAATATGTCCTGCATGTCAGGGATCACCTTTATCACCACATTCGTATCTTCAAGCAGCGTAATGATCTTTTCAATGGTACTGCGCTCCGAACGTTCAATGGCAATGATGACCTCTTCTACCTGTTCATCCTTAATAATTTGCTTCAACTGGTCATAGCTGCCAAGGTGCGGGATGAACTTTGCGATCTTATACTCCTCGTAGTCGAAAACATTTACAAAGCCAACAAACTTATTCCCTGAGGAGGTTTCCTGTGCTTCAATGTCGTTGTATATGGAAATTGCATTCCCGTTGCTGCCCACGATCACCGTGTTAAACCCGATGATCTTCTTATGGATCTTCCTGACAGTGATGGTCGTGAGGATCAGCCTGAAAGAATAAGTAAAGAAAAAATGCAGGCCCAGTAAGGTAAGGAATGACTGATAATACGAATGATATGTCGCGATCTGGTCATCGAGGATGAGCACGAAGAAAATGAAAGTGACCCCGATCAGAGTAATGAGAAATGTCTGCCCGAGCTCTTTTAGACGCGACTTCCGGTATATCTTGGTGTAGGTACCTACCAGTGTATACAGGATCAGCCAGAATACGGGAACCACGACAACACCGATATAGAAGTTGGGGTCGTGAAAAATGAGTTCCAGTTCCTTGAATGTGTAAACATCGAACGAATACTTCCGGAAAAAGAAGAACAAACTCCAGGCAATGGCCGCTGATATTACATCAAGGAACACATACTTGAAAACCTGTAAGCTTTTGTTCATATGTTTCTATTTACGATGGATCAGTTTAACATTATCGATGAGTATCCTGGGTTCATCCACTGCATTTTCCTTGGTTGAACCAAAAAATATGTTGAAATCAATGGCATTGACCTGTGAGCTCACACCCGGGGTCAGGTTAATATATATCTTCTTCCATTCGGATGTCGGGTTCATGTTTACAACGGGATTCTGTATGATCTGCGACTGTTCCCTTGCATAAAACCCTGCCGTGAAATAGTTGTTGTTCTTAAAGTCGACTTCAAGAAAGACAGGCTGTCCTAATTTGGGCAGAACAAATCCGTCCTCATACCCAACGTTGGTCGCCACGTCGACCAGCCATTTGTCGGTGGTGAGGACCATCAGTCCCGAATACTTGCTGTAATCGGAAAGGAAAGCCTCGGGGCTATTGGCCGGATTGGTCCTGGTGATGTCGGTCAGGCTCTTGCTGGTGCTGTCGAGCGACAAACTGGGATCCTCAAAATCTTCCATCCACACGAACTCCAGGTTTTCGTAATACCCGGTGGTCATGGTATAGGGTACTTCCTCCCCGTCGTAATAAAGTGTATCGGTATTCAGGTTTACCTCCTCGCCCTCTACAAGCATGACATCCTGAACGATGGGCTTGTAAAACGGATAGGGTGTTCGGAGTGCGGCAATCCCGTTGAGTTCGATGCCCGGATCAACCCTGACGGTTATCAGACCGCTGGCAAGCACGGGGAAGACAGCCGGCAGTTCATATGCACCGATGGCTTCATCGTTTATGTAAACCCATGCATCCGTAATATTTGATGTTGGTGCTCCCTCTTCTTCATAATTGGTTTGCATGATGATAGAATCGATCCTGATATAAGCGGGAACAGTCTGGTCACCTTCAAATTTCTGGCAAGAACCGAGGAAGGATAAGATAAAAAGCAGCGCGATTGAAAAAAGTGAAAAGCGTAGACTTTTGCAGTTCATGCAGGGTTCTTTTATGTAATCGACGTTTAAATTATTCAACGTATCTGCTGATTCTTTATTGTATCTTCCGCTAGCGGAAGATAAATTTAGACTCTTTGTAAATTACAGGTTGCTGGGATTGATACTCAGCTTATCAATGATCCTGTGAGCGACATCCAGGGCATTGTAGCCATCATTTATGGTGACCGGTGGCGTGGTGTCATTTGCAATGGCATCATGAAATGTCTGCAATTCAGTAAGTATTGCGTTCAGGGGCTCCACTTCCGGTTTATCGAAAATCACCTGTTTTGGTGCTTTTCCTTCACCCAGTTCCATGATCACTGCATAGGGATCGGCATTCTCAGGGTCAATGTCTTTAAGCCGTAAGATCTCAGATTCCTTATCAAGGAAATCAACAGCAATGTATGCATCGCGCTGGAAAAAACGGGATTTTCGCATATTCTTCATCGAGATCCTGCTGGCTGTCAGGTTTGCTACACAACCATTGTTAAATTCAATACGCGCATTGGCAATGTCAGGGGTATCGCTGACCACCGACACCCCGCTTGCGCTGATGCGGTGTATATCGGATTTCACCACACTGAGTACAATGTCGATATCATGTATCATGAGATCAAGTACAACCGGTACATCCGTCCCCCTGGGATTGAACTGGGCAAGGCGATGTGTTTCAATGAACATGGGATGGTTAAAAAAAGGCTGGGCCGCAATGAAAGCCGGGTTAAAACGCTCAACATGGCCCACCTGTACCTTTATGTTGGCTTCTTCCGACAGTGAAATAAGTTTGCGGGCTTCATCCAGTGTTGTAACCACGGGTTTCTCGATGAACACGTGGCGGGTTTTTCGAAGTGCTTCCGTTGCACACTCGTAATGCGATACGGTTGGCGTAACAATATCAACAACCTCAACATCTTCAATCAGGGCAGAAACGCTTTCATACCTGCGAATGCCAAATTCTGCCTCTACTTTTGCCGAATTCTCATCGTCGGGATCATAAAAACCCACCAGTTCATAATCGCTGATCTGTTTAATACATTTTATATGGATCTTTCCTAAATGGCCGGCTCCGAGTACTCCAATTTTTAACATGCCTTAAATTTTTTGCAAATGTAGGTTTTTTCGCCTAACGGCAAGGCTGAATTTATTATTTTCGCAGGGGATGATCGACACATATAAACACAAAGGATTACGGAAACAACTTGTTGAGCAGATCAGGGAGAAAGGGATAGAGGATGAGGGCGTGCTCGCCGCCATCAATAAGATCCCCAGGCACCTGTTTCTCGATTCATCATTCCTTGAATTTGCATACCAGGACAAGCCCTTCCCTATCGGTTCGGGACAAACCATATCCCAGCCGTATACCGTTGCCTTTCAGACGGAATTATGCGAAATCAAGCCCGGGCACAAAGTGCTTGAGATCGGCACCGGTTCAGGATACCAGGCATGTGTTCTGGAAGAACTGGGTGCAAAGGTATTTACCATCGAGCGGCAGAAAAAATTATACACCAGGTCGAAGAAATTCCTGGCGGAACTCGGTTACAAGGCGAAAGTCTTTTATGGCGACGGATACAAGGGTCTGCCTGCTTTTGCCCCATTCGACCGCATTCTGATCACTGCCGGAGCACCGGAACTTCCGAAAGGCCTTGCCGGACAACTTAAGACAGGCGGGATGATCATTGTGCCGCTCGGCCGCGGAGAGATACAGGTCATGGCGCGTTTTGTGAAAGAAGCAGACGGAACCCTCCGCAAGGAAGATCACGGCGCCTTCAGGTTTGTGCCATTATTAAAGAACCTGGCCAATGACTAAAATAAAATCAGTTCTCCTCGCTATTGCCTTTGTGGTGATGCTGCCATTATCAGGTTTGCTCGCACAGGATGCCATTCCTGCTGGCCCGGCCGGGACAAAGGTGATCTACTCTCCCGAGAAAAGGATGTTTCCCTGCAAATGGAGAAAAAAAAGGATCGACCCGGAGGTTATCCGCCTGGATACAGCCGAGAACCAACGGATGCAGGCTATCCTTGACCGAAGCCTTAGAAAGTACCCATCTAAATTACTGAAAAAGAACCTCAAAGCGATTTATGTGCTTAAAAGCATGTTCTTCTACGGACTGGAATACGGTGGAACCTATTATAAACGTAAGGTTTACCTCTCGAACAATGGTATTGTAAACGGCTACTCTGACGCCTACCTGGAAGGAAGTTTTCATCACGAGTTCTCAAGCGTATTGCTGAACAGGCATCCCCGGTCCTTTGACAGGGATTCGTGGCAAGCTTCCAGCCCTGCGGGATTCGTTTATGGCAATGGCGGCAGGGAAGCCCTCTCCATGAATGCTACAGGCCTTGACCTTGACTCCACATTATACCGGGATGGTTTCTTAAATGAATATTCTCTCGCCTCGCTGGAAGAGGATTTCAACTGTTTCGCCGAGTATATTTTCCGAAACGATCCCGGGTTCTGGCAAGCCTGGGAAAGCAGCGAAGCGATCAGGAGGAAGACGGCGATATTGATACGTTTTTATAATCGCCTGGATCCGGTTTTTACGTTGGAGTATTTTAGGGGGTTGTGATTAGTTGATTGGTTCATTAGTTAATTGGTTCATTAGTTAATTGGTTCATTAGTTAATTGGTTCATTAGTTAATTGGTTCGTTAGTTAATTGGTTCATTAGTTAATTGGTTCGTTAGTTAATTGGGTTTTTAGTATGATGGGCTAATAGCAATCTTATCAGCAATTTATAAGCAAGCTTTGCAAATAAACTAATCAACTATTGAACGAATAAACTACTCAACTAATGAACGAATAAACTACTCAACTAATGAACGAATAAACTACTCAACCAATTAAAAAACCTGCGCATGGGAATACGCAGGTTCGTCAAACCCGGTTCGAACACCCGGGTCCTTTTTACTAAAAAATTACGTAAAAAAGTCCACCCTACAGTGGACTTTCTTACTGAATTCTGTTTTATTTACCCGTTACGGTAACAGTTGTTACAACTACAAAACTTTCACCAACATGGGTTCCTGATTTAATATTACCCGTAATGGAAAAGACCCAGGTGCCTCCCAGCTTCGTAAAGTAATTTGAGAAAGTAAATGGTGAGCCCTGTGTTACGATCTGGCCACTACCAATGTATTCTTCACTACCAAGTCCGCCAGGATAAGAAACGATACATTTAATCATTTCCCAGTCATCGGTTACGCATGTAATGTAAAAGTCGAGTAATTCAACACCTCCTGAATTCACAACAAGGTAGGTTGGTGAAAATACCGGGGTGTAAGCAGTTGGAGTTGGCGTTGGAGCCGGATCGTCATCATCATCCTTGTTGCAGGATGAAAATACCATAGCCATGCTCAATACTACAACTCCAAGGAGGAGAAAGAGTTTACTTTTTTTCATAATTTTCGTTTTAAGGTTAAGACTCCGTAATTCTTTCAATTATCAAATATAATCAAAAACGAATTGTAAAATCAAATTATAAAAATAAAATTATATTGTGAATGGATTCGTTGGACGTCAAATCACGGCTTAAAACATCTGTATCATAAACGGGAATGCCATTTCCAAAACAATAAAATATGTCGATTTTGTTTATAATAATTATAAATTATGGCACTTTTGTTGTATATTTGCACTGAACTTAGAATAAGAACGAGATCAATCTAATCATTAACACGAAATTTATAAGATTATGAAAAAATCAATGTATTTATTTGGCATCCTGCTACTAGCAGGCGCCGTGCTGTTCTCTTCATGTAAGAAAGACGAAGAAGACGAACCGGTAGTTGACCTTACCCCAATCCTGAATTTCATAGGTGGAGCGGGTTATACTGATAGTGACGCAACCCTCGCTCCCAGCACAACATTCAAGGTGGGGATCAATGCTTCAGAGAATGCAACCTCAAAAAGCAATATTTCTTCTTTCGTAGTGGTACGTACATTCAACAACACTCCTACAACAGTTTTCGAAGAAGATAATATTAACGATCCTACCTATACATGGGAACAGGACCTCGTGGCAAATACACAGGCCGGAGAAGAACGCTGGACTTTCACCGTTACCGATAAAGACGGACTTAAAAAAGAACTTTCCTTTATCATCACTACGGTTCCGAATATAACAGCTTACCTGGATGTTGACATGGGTTCTTATAACGACCCGAATTTCGGAAGTTTCTTCGCTTCAGGCACCGGTATGGTAATGACCAAAGCAGAAGCCTCTGCCGACCAGGGTTCTGTTGACTTTGCTTTCTACCTGGGAGCAGTAAATGGTTCAACATTCGGCGCCCCTTCAAACAGCGACGTGCAAACTGTATTCCAGATTGCAGGTGCATGGACCATCTTTAACAACACATTGTTCGAAATGACAGACATGAATCCTGCAGATTTCGATGCTATCGGTGATTCATATGTGTTCCCTGATTTTACAGGTACCGAAGACGACATTAACAATCTCGAAGCCGACGATATCTTCATGTTCAAAACCGTGGACGATAAAGTTGGTCTGGTGAAAGTTAACGCAATCAACGGCAAAGGCGATGTTGTAAATATCGACGTGAAAGTACAGCAGTAAATTCGTGCTGCATAATATCAAAAAAGCGTTGCCTATGGCAGCGCTTTTTTTGTTTATTGGTTTACTGGTTAATTAGTTTATTTGTAAAATTGATTCAATCTTCCTTTCAAGTGGTAGTTGTCCATCGATCCAATGTATCTTTATGCCCTTCTTTTCCATACGCCTGAACCAGGTCATCTGTCTTTTGGCAAACTGGTGAATGGCAGTATTCAGCAGCCGGAACATCTCATCATAAGATAGCTTTCCCGTAACATATTGTGTAAGGAATTTATACTCCAGACCGTAGAATTCAAGCTGATCAGACTTTAAACCTGAATCCAACAGCTTCTTCACTTCCTCTATCATGCCTGCTTCGAGGCGTTGCTTCAATCGGGAAGTGATCCTGGCCCGGACTTCTTGTCGCGGAAGGTTAATGCCAATTACAAGATGCTGGATACTGGATGCTGGATACTGGATGCTGGATGATGGATGATGGATGATGGATGCTGGATACTGGATGCTGATTTCTGATTTTTGATTTTTGATTTCTGATATCTCGATTGCCCGAATCAGCCTTTCCCTGTCCCGGGTATCAGTGACATTATGCACATCCCGGAGTGAATGTAGTTTGTCGATCAATTCTTTATCACTGAGTTTTTCGAGTTTTTCTCTGAGTTTTTTATTCCGGCGAACTTCGGCGAGATCATAACTGAGGATAATAGACTCGAGGTACATGCCGGTACCACCGCACATGATGGCTTTTTTTCCGCGCCTGCGGATATCTGAAAACGCATGTATAAAATCCTGCTGAAAACGGTAGAGGTTGTATTCCTCCCCCGGGTGGGCGATATCGATCAGGTGATAAGGTACTGGCTTCCCGTCAACGATATAATCGGCCAGGTCTTTACCGGTTCCAATGTCCATGCCCCTGTAGACCTGCCTCGAGTCGGCACTGATCACCTCGCCCCCGATGCGCGCTGCCAGGCCGGCAGCAACCAAAGTCTTTCCGGTGGCCGTTGGGCCTAATATGGTGATGAGTTTATCCATGGTGTTCTTTCTGGTATGCTTCCTCGATGGCCACGAGAGCATCCCTGAGCTTATCAAGCTGGCCTACCGACAGTTCATCAAAAGTAAAGCCATCCACAAGGAAATCAAAATCATTGAGTATGCCTGCATGAAGTATTCTGATGTTTGCCAGCAGGCATTCCTCATCGGAATATCCCCGCTCTCCCTGACTGTGCTTCAGGAACTGCAGTATTCTCAGCCCATCGATCTTTTCCCTGCACGCCTTGATAAAGATCTTCTCATCTGGCGCATTCTTACGTAATGGTTCCCATATTTTTTTACGTCCGGTCTTCCCCGACAGGTATTCACCCAAGGGTGTTTTAATATCTTCCCGGTATAGGGCCGGGAAGGCATCATAGGTTTGCTTCACCTCTTCAAAAAGCCGATGATGGTATACCGGGTAGCTGTCCCAGTCCCCCCTGTTGCCTTTGATCATGGCCGGGCCGGTGCCGAAGAACACCCGGTCGGAAAAACGTGCTGCGGGGTACACTTTTTCTTCATTCCACGTCAGCAATTCTCCGTACTTCACCAGTTTTTGCAGGAAATAAAAGTCTTCACCGCTCTTCTTTGGTGTCATCCCTCCTATCGCCCTGTATGACGAAACCGGCATGGCCATGGCCGACCCCAGCGCAGTGAAGCGATAGGGATTTCCGATACGCCAGAGGTTGATCGCATAATTGCGCATATAGATCTCATAGCGAAGGATGGCACGGTCTTCGGGTTCGCTGCCACTCAGTTTATGATAATATGGAACTGACAACCCCACTGCCGTATTATGTTCGTTGAAATTCGTTTTAATGCTGCTGAAGTACCCTGCGTTAAAACGTGTATCCCCATCAAGCGTGATAATAATGTCACGGTCGTTTGCTTCTTCCTGTACGGCATCCATCGCTACCTTCCTGGCCCATCCCACGCCAAGGTTGTTGCCCTGCCAGCCTTTGCCCCTGCTGCACCTGTCAATAATTTTAGCAGGGAAGTCGGCATGATCCTTTATAAAATCCATCGACTGGAGGTTCCGCTCACAAACGCTACGCTTCTCTTCGTTTTTCCACCATACATCAGGCTGGTTCACACAAAAATACACCCTGTAATCATCCGCATCCTGCGCCCGAATATCGTTCAGCAGCTGCGGCAGGTTTTCCAGCTCATCCATCAACGGAATGGCAATATGTATCCTTCCATGTTCCATCTTCAGCATTCAATATTCGTTATTTTTAGCATAAAATCCTCCTTGTTATTCTGTGTTTCACAGATATTATATATTTTTGATATAATTTAAAACGTTTCTAAATTATTTGCCATGGAAATGAATGAAGTCCTGGAGAGGCTTCCGAAACATCTTCTCGATCTTGTGATCGACCAGCCCTACAATGAATATACCGCCCAGGATCATGCACTCTGGCGTTATGTTATGCGGCAGAACGTGCGTTACCTGGGAAAGTTTGCACACGGTTCTTACTCAGAAGGGCTGAAAAAAACAGGGATCAGCATAGATGAGATCCCGCACATGTACGGCATGAACCGTATCCTGAAGGAGATCGGTTGGGCGGCTGTGGCCGTGGACGGTTTCATACCGCCGGCAGCTTTTATGGAGTTCCAGGCATATAATGTACTGGTGATCGCTGCCGATATCAGGCCCATTGGCCAGATCGAATATACACCGGCACCCGACATCATCCACGAGGCGGCCGGCCATGCACCCATCATTGCCGATGCCGAGTACGCAGAATACCTCAGATTATTCGGGGAGATCGGCAGCAAGGCCTTCAGTTCGGCCGCCAATTACAGGATATACGAGGCCATCCGGCACCTGTCGATCCTGAAAACAGACCCCTATACTACCAAAGAGGAGATAAAAGAAGCAGAACAACAATTAATTGAGCTGGATAAACAAGCTGTTGAAATCTCGGAGATGACGCTGATACGCAACCTGCACTGGTGGACGGTTGAATACGGCCTGATCGGGGACCTTGATGACCCGAAGATATATGGAGCGGGATTGCTCAGTTCGATCGGTGAAAGCAAGAATGCACTGAGCGATAAGGTAAAGCGACTGCCATATGATATCAGTGCCAAAGACTACGCTTTCGATATCACTACCATGCAACCCCAGCTTTTCGTTACACCTGACTTTAAACACCTTACATCTGTATTAAGGGAATTTGAAGAAGGCATGGCGCTGAAACGTGGCGGATTGTACGGCATTGAAAAAGCCATAGGGTCGGAGAACCATGCCACCTGTGTTTACAGTTCAGGACTGCAGGTTTCAGGAATCTTTACAAAAGTGATTGAAACGGGCGGTAAGCCGGTGTACATCCAATCAACAGGGCCCACAAGCCTTAATTATGAAAACAGGCAGATGGAAGGCCACGGGGTGAAATATCATAAAGATGGTTTTGGGTCGCCTGTGGGCAGGATCAAAGGATTTACTAAGCCCCCGGAAAAGATCAGTGAAGGAGAACTCAGGGCATTGGGAATTGAAATCGGATCCCGGGCCAGCATAGAATTTGAATCAGGAGTAAGCGTGAAAGGGGTACTGGAAAACCAGACTTTCAAGAATGGAAATCTTCTGCTCCTGAGTTTTACCGATTGTACCGTTACATACGGGGACCAGGTCCTTTTTGATCCGGCATGGGGCACATATGATATGGCCGTTGGTGCTGAGATCACTTCATGCTATAATGGCGTTGCCGACCCCGATGCCTACGGCATACGTTTTCCTGTTCCCGCTGAAAAGACCCGTAAGATCGTTCACGAGGAAAAGCAAAAGCGTTTGTTCCGAATGTACCGGGAGGTCAGGGATATCAGGGAAACCGGGAAAAAAGATGTCGACCTCGATTGTATCATACAAACGTTGATCACCGACTATCCCGAAGACTGGTTGCTGACACTGGAGATCCTTGAATATGCACACAAGCACAATGACCGAGAAATGATCGTTATGGCCGGATCATACCTCGAGGAGATCAAAAAGTACAATCCGGAATATGTTCACCTTATCGAACAGGGGAAAAGTTTGATCACGGTTTCTTGAGGTCGAAGATGGCATTGCCGAAGGCTTCGACGTAATGGTCGCCTCCCATCCTGCCAACCAGTTGTATTTTATTGGGGTCGATCGTACCATTTTCGTCCAGCACCGCATCATCCACATGCATGAGCAGGATCTCACAGATCACCAGGTTAGCAGCTCCGCCGCCATCCCCGGTCTCGATGACCTGCCTTACCTTGCATTCAAACTGAACAGGAGATTCCTTAACCCTGAACGGTTTAACTTTTTCTGACGGCAGCATGGTAAAACCAGCTTCAAGGAATTCGTTTACACCTTTCGGAAATTCAGCACTGCTATAATTTGCCTTCTCAACGATATCCCTGGTCACAACATTGATAACCACCTCGGGAATTTCCTTCACATTATCATAGGTATCTTTCGTCGTGTTGTCCCTTCCGCGCCTCGATGGTGAAAAGATGAGCGTGGTCGGGTTTACCCCAAATGCATTAAAGAAACTGAATGGCGAAAGGTTAGGTCTTCCTTCCTTATCAATCGTGCTGGCGAAAGCTATAGGCCTTGGTGCAACAGCACTCAGTATCATATGGTGCAATTTCGGTATTGCGATATTGTTCGGATCGATCTGCATAGTGTGTTATTTGGCTGTTATTGCAGGGAGGATGGTCGTGGTGGCCTCACCGAAACCTATCCTTACATGTTCATTTTGCGCGTATCCCCTCATGATAATGGTATCGTGGTCCTGGATGAACTTTCGCTCGCTGCCGTCACTCAGCTTCAGTGGTTTGGTACCCTTCCATGAAAGTTCGAGCATTGATCCGTAGGAATCCGGTGTCGGGCCACTGATGGTCCCGCTGCCGTACATGTCGCCCGGGTTGATATTGCAACCGTTCACAGTCTGGTGTGCCAGCTGCTGTGCCATATTCCAGTACATGTATTTGAAATTGGAGCGGCACACCAGGTTCTCATCACCATTCTGAGGTTTAAGCAGTACTTCGAGCTTAATGTCAAAGCTTTTCTTCCCGCGAAACTGCAGGTAAGGCAAGACTGGGGGATCCTGTTTCGGTCCATCTACCCTGAATGGTTCCAATGCATCCAGTGTGACGATCCAGGGCGAGATCACGGATCCGAAGCTCTTCCCAAGGAATGGTCCCAGTGGTACATATTCCCATTTCTGGATATCCCTGGCGGAAAGGTCGTTGAAAAGTACCAGACCGAAAATATAATCTTCTGCCGCCTCAATAGGAATAGCCCTGCCAAGGGGGGTGCTGTTGGATGTAATAAATGCCATTTCCAGCTCAAAGTCCATCAGCCGGCTGGGGCCGAATGCAGGAGCATCGGCATCATCTGCCCTGGTCTGGCCCATGGGACGGTGAATATCGGTACCGCTAACCACAATAGAGGAAGATCTTCCATGGTAACCCACAGGAATATGTTTCCAGTTGGGAAGCAAGGCATTTTCAGGATCACGGAACATTATTCCAACATTGGTAGCATGTTCGATGCTCGAATAAAAATCAGTGTAGTCGCCAACCGATACCGGCATCAGCATTTCAACACCATGAATATCATGAAGAGAATGTTTCACTGTTTCGGCATTGTCTTTCAGTTCGCTGCATTCCATGCTAAACAGCTCCGCTATCCTGTTCCTGACAAGCGAAGTTGTTTCCCTGCCCAATTCAATGAAGTAATTGAGCCGGGGCGCATAAAAAGGAGCCATATCATATATCCCGAGCCCATCGAAATAGCCTGCCTCGGCAAGCACCGAAAGATCGATCACGGTGTCTCCGATCCGTGTAGCAATTGCTGGCTCTTTTTCCGCTGTCCGGAACACACCAAAAGGGATGTTCTGGATCGGAAAATCAGATCCTTCCGGAACATGCAGCCAGCTTTTCAGGTTTATGTCATTAGCCTTTACCATATTGATTTTGGGTGTTAGGGGTTGGATGTTGGATTAATTTTGAATTCTGGTTTCAAATTCTGATATCTGATTTCTATAGGGTTCCGCGTCTTTCCTGCTCTCTTTCAATAGATTCAAACAGGGCTTTAAAGTTACCTTTCCCGAATGATTTGGCGCCTTTACGCTGGATGATCTCATAAAACACCGTCGGGCGGTCTTCCACGGGCTTGGTGAAGATCTGCAGCAGATAGCCCTCATCATCCCTGTCGATCAGGATGCCAAGTTCTTCCAGGGCTTTTAGCTTCTCATCAATTTTCCCTACCCTGTCGAGCACGGTATCGTAATAGGCAGAAGGGACATAGAGGAACTCCACCCCTCTCCGTTTCAATTCGCTCACAGTTTGGATGATATCGTCGGTAGCCATGGCCACGTGCTGCACACCTGCCCCGCGGTAAAAATTAATATACTCTTCTATCTGTGACACCTTGCGGCCTTTGGCAGGCTCGTTAATAGGGAATTTGATCCTGCCGTTCCCGTTCGACATTACCTTGCTCATCAGGGCTGTGTATTCGGTTGAAATATCCTTATCGTCGAAAGAGACCAGCTGTTTGAATCCCATCACGTCGGCATAAAACTTCGTCCAGGTGTTCATCTCACCCCAGCCGACGTTCCCAACCATATGGTCGACATACTTCAGCCCTACAGGCTCAGGCTTGTAATGCGGTTCCCATTTCACAAATCCGGGAAGGAAGGGACCTTTATAGTTCTTGCGTTCAACGAATATGTGCACGGTCTCACCGTAAGTATGTATGCCGGCCATGACGACCTCGCCATGCTCATCTTTTTTGGTATAGGGTTCAAAGTAAGACTTTGCACCACGTTTCGTGGTTTCCTCCCACGATTTCTTTGCATCATCCACCCAGAGGGCAACCACTTTCACGCCATCGCCGTGTTCTTTCACATGCTCCCCGATGGGAGAATCAGGGGTCAGGGCGGTGGTAAAGACAAACCTGATCTTATCCTGGACCAGGACATAGGATGTCTTTTCCTTATCTCCGGTTTCCAGTCCGCTGTATGCCAGGGGCTGGAACCCGAATGCACTCTGGTAATAATAGGCAACCTGTTTTGCATTGCCAACATAGAATTCTACGTAATCTGTCCCGTTAATGGGTAAAAAGTCTTCAGTCATTTCTTATGGGTTTATTGCTTATTCTTCTAACCAGCTTTTGTAATAATCTTTGTCTTCGATCTCAAGTGCAGCCTTCGTTAATTTCAGGGGCTTGAAGGTATCGATCATCACAGCCAGTTCATTTGTTTCTTTCTGTCCGATGCTTTTTTCCACGGCACCGGGATGAGGCCCGTGCGGGATGCCGGTGGGATGCAGCGTTAGCTGTCCGCGCTCGACATGTTTGCGGCTCATGAATTCCCCATCGACATAATACAAAACTTCATCCGAATCCACATTGCTGTGGTTGTATGGTGCCGGTATGGCATCGGGATGATAATCGTACAGCCTGGGAACAAAGGCACAGGTTACATAATTATGCCCTTCAAAGGTCTGGTGCACCGGTGGTGGCTGATGCACGCGGCCTGTAATCGGTTCAAAATCGTGGATCGAAAGTGCGTATGGGAAATGATAGCCGTCCCAACCAACCAGGTCAAAGGGATGGGTGGCATAATGATAGGGGAATATCATGTGATCGCGCTTGACAAATATCTTGAAATCACCTTTTTCATCGTGTGTCTCCAGTATTTTGGGGGGCCTGATGTCCCTTTCATAGAAGGGTGAATGCTCCAGCAACTGGCCCTGTTTACTCACATACCGCTTAGGGAAGCGGATGGGAGAATACGACTCCATGATCAGCAGCCTGTTGTCGTTGGATTTGAAATGAAGCTGGTAGATCACCCCGCGGGGTATGATCAGGTGGTCGCCCGGTTTGAATTCCAGCAGGCCATACATGGTTTTGAGTACACCCTCTCCTACGTGCACGAATATCATCTCGTCTCCACCGGAGTTTTTGAAAAAGTATTGTGTCATAGACTGCTGCGGTGCGGCAACTATGATGGAGATATCGTTGTTGAACATGATGGTCTTCCTGCTTTCAAGGTAATCCTTTTCCGGTTTTACCGAGAAGCCCTGGAAGCTCCGGTGTTGAAGGTTTTTTTCGATCGCTGCTTCCGGTGCTACGGAGTAAGGTTCACCGATGGCTTTTACGAGGGTGGGTGGGTGGATGTGATAAACCAGAGAATAATCATCTGAAAACCCTTCTCTGGAGACCAGCTGTTCAGAATATAGCTTACCGTTGGGCTTCCTGAACTGGGTGTGTCGTTTGTGGGGTATCTCCCCAAGTCGATGGTAAAAAGGCATTTATCCGGGTTTTTTATTTGATCCTGAAAATGATTCTCATACTTAAAGTAGCTGAAAATTAAACATTTTTCTTCACTTATTGTTCATGAAATAAAGTTAAGTTCATCCAAAAAATCCATAGCCTATGCCTGTCATGCTCCTCACCCCTTTCCAGCTTGGAAAGATCATGTTACCAAACCGTATCATAATGGCCCCGCTCACACGCTCAAGGGCTACGATAGAAGGTGTGCCAACACCTATGATGGCAGAGCACTACAGTAAGAGAGCCAGCGCCGGGTTGATCATTGCTGAAGCATGTAACATTTCAAGGCAGGGAACAGGTTACCCCTTTACACCGGGCATCTATACTGAGGAGATGATAGAAGGTTGGAGGGCCGTGACTGCTGCCGTGCATGATGCCGGTGGAAGGATATACCTGCAACTCTGGCACGTAGGCAGGCATTCCCATCCATATTACCATGGGGGAAAAGCACCCGTAGCCCCCTCGGCAATCCTGGAGGATGGAAGCATAAAAACGCCGGAAGGGATCAAGGATACTGTTCTTCCACGGGCCCTGGAAATAAAGGAGATTCACAATATCATACAGGATTACGGACAGGCAGCCGCCAATGCCATTGAGGCCGGTTTTGACGGTGTTGAAGTGCATGGGGCCAACGGATACCTTATCGACCAGTTCCTGCAGGATGCAACAAACAAAAGAGTAGATGAATACGGGGGAAGCATGGAAAACCGCTCCCGATTCTTATTCGAAGTTATCAGTGAGGTGACTCGAAGGATAGGGGCAGCACGTACCGGACTGAGGCTCTCGCCGAGCGGGATCAAACTGGATGTGTCAGACAAGGATCCTGTCGGGCTGTTTTCGTATGTGATAGATAAGCTCAACGAATACAAACTTGCCTATCTGCATATCATGGAACCTTATGTAGATGTGAGTCATCTGCCACACTACCTGCAGGACAGGGAGATCACACCTTTTTTTAGAAAAATATACAGAGGCACTTTGATGACCAATGTGGGATTCGATGCCGAAAGCGGCGAAAAAACGCTCCGCGAGGGCCATGCCGATCTCATCGCATATGGAAAAGCATTTATTTCAAACCCTGACCTCGTTCAAAAATTCAGGACCGGAGCCCCCCTCACTCCATGGGATACGGAAACTTTTTATACGCAGGGTGAGAAAGGGTATAATGATTACGAATAATAAACAGGGAACATGGAACATGGAACAGGGAACATGGAATTGCCATGTTAAATTCTAAACGCTAGCTGCTACATGTGAAATGAACCGGGTTTATTCAATCCCGGAGAAGTGCTTCATGAACTGAACCCTTTCAAAGGCAGCGGGATTCTCAACCTCTTTTATACTCATCTTGCCAATGACCGGGTCGAGACTCTCAAAACCATGCTTATCCATCCAGCTTTCGAGGTCTTTAAGCATATTCCCGATCACAGAGAAATCTTTTTTATACAAAATGGAAGCGATCTGCACTGCCTTTGCCCCGGCCAGCAGTTGTTTGATAACTGCTTTGCCATCATGAATTCCTGTTGAAGCGGCAACATCACAATGGAGCCTGCTGGAAAGCATGGCTACCCAGCGTAACGACATTGCAAGTTCTTCAGGACTGCTGAACACGTTTGTTGCTGTAACTTTAAAATTATCGATATCAATATCGGGCGAGAAAAACCTGTTGAACAATACCATTCCGTTAATGCCTGTCCAGGATAATTTCAGGGTGAAATTGGCCAGTCCGGAGAAGTAAGAACTGATCTTAATGGCCACCGGTATGGTCACTTCTTTCTTGACCTTTTCAATGATCTCGAAATAAACAGCTTCATTTTGCGCGGCATCGCGCTTGGGATCAGATGGCAGGATAAAGATATTCAGCTCAAGGCCATCGGCTCCGGCGGCCTCTATCTTGCCAGCAAACGAAACCCAGTCGGCAGAAGATATACAGTTGATACTGGCAATTACCGGGATCTGAACAGCTTCCTTTGCGCCCCTGATCAGCTTAATGTAATTGTCAATATCATTATCCCTGGTATAGTTAGTGATGTAATCATCTGCTTCAGGATAAGAAAAATTGCCATTATTGCTGTGCATGGTCTTGGCGATCATATGGTTGATCTGTTCTTCGAAAAGGGATTTCAGTACGACAGCGGCAGCCCCGCTCCTTTCGATCTCAACAATATTTTCAACTGAGTTTGTCAGGCCTGAACTGCCGACGATGATGGGGTTCTTCAGATTAAACCCCATGTAGGAGGTTGATAAATTTGCCATCTAATTCTTTAGGTTAAAAGATTACGAGTGAACAAATTTATACAATTATTCTCTACTACAAAATGAAAAATCAAGGAGATGCCCCACATATCAGTGGCCTGAGGCCACATGCCAGCTAATAACTTATTTTCTGTCCGTCGAAGAAGGCATCGTCATTCAGCACTTTAATGGCCTTAATAAGGCCTTCGTCTGTTTCTGCAAAAACCTCGTATGAAGCTGATATATCCCACAGGTTTCTTGCCATCCAGGCCTTGATCTGAGTCCTGAGGAATTCACCGGATGTGGCATATCCTTCTTCGTCGAACGGGACATCCATATTCTCGGCAAATTCGATAAAGCCATCCATGAAGTCTTCATCAATGGTAAAACCATTGATATAATCCTGTACATCAGGGTATTCTGCCAGGATCTCTTCGCGATGGTCATTCACATACTGCACCGTATATTGGTTCAGGACTCCTTTACGCCTGAGGTCGGTATAATAATCCGAGATCCAGGTTGTGTCCAGTGGTATGAAGATATCAGGCATAATGCCGCCTCCACCGTATACAACACGGTTTGCAGGAGTATAATATTTCAGGGAATCCGGGAACTGTATGCTGTCCGGATGTATTAGCTCTCCATTTATCATGCGGTTGTATACATCCATGTAATAGGCTTCCTTGCCATTATCATAGGGTTTCTGAATGCTTCTCCCTGTTGGTGTATGGTACCGGGCAGTCGTCAGCCTGATAAGGGAACTATCCGGAAGAATGAATGGCCTCTGCACCAGTGCTTTTCCAAAAGAGCGCCTACCAATGATCAGGCCCCTGTCCCAATCCTGCACAGCACCGCTGGTGATCTCACTTGCCGACGCAGAACCTTCGTCGATCAGGATCACAAGTTTACCTTTTATAAAGCTTCCACCTGGTGTGGAGTGATATTTCTGTTCAGGTACCCTGAGCCCTTCGGTATACACGATCAGCTTCCCGAAGTCCAAAAACTGGTCGGAAAGCTCAATGGCGGCCTTAAGATATCCGCCTGTATTTCCCCTCAGATCAAAAACGAGTTTTTGCATGCCCTGCTCCTTGAGTTCAGCAATGGCAGTATTAAACTCCTGCAGCGAAGTATTGGAAAAGCGGTCAAGTTTGATGTAACCGATATCCGGTGTCATCATAAAATAGGCATTGATGCTGTTTATCGGGATTTCATCACGTACGATCGTATAGTCGATCAGTTCCTCCCTGCCCTTCCGGTAAATGCTCACATCGACTTCGGTTCCTTTGTTACCCCTGAGGCGGTCGAATACATACTGATTGTCGATCTTTTCTCCGTAAGCGATCGTATCATTGATCTTAATGATCTTATCTCCTGCCATAATGCCCAATCGCTCGGAAGGGCCACCGGGGATCGGTCCGATAACGAGTATGGTATCATTAAAGATCTGAAAGGTGATTCCGATGCCTTCGAAGCTTCCCCTGAGGGGTTCTTCCATGCGATCAACCTCCTTTTTCGGGATAAATGCAGAGTGCGGATCCAGCTCTTTTAATGTCTCGATAATGGCATTGTCGACAAGTTCTTCCAGTTCCACAGAATCAACATAAGCATAGTCGATGTACTGGTAAAGCGCTACGAGTTTTTGAATGTTACGTCTCACCTCCGGGCTCTGAGCCTCGGCACTCCCGGGCAGGTAAGAAAATATAATCGTTATAATGAAAAGTAGGGAAATCCTGATCTTGTTAAGCATAATAGAATAGTTTGGCCAAAAGTAATCAAAAATCGAGCCGACGATCCTGAGGAATTAGGATGAGGATGTTAAAAAAGCTTAAAGGACCTGGAAGGTTGCCAACCTGGAAGGTCTATTTAAAGTGTGACAAAATGCCTTTTTCGGTATTAATAGGTAAAGACTAATATTATGGAAATACTCGAAGAAGGATATTACTATCACATATACAATCGTGGTAATAGCAAGGAAAAGTTATTCATTGAGAAGGAAGATTACTCAAGGTTCATGGAGCTTTACAGGAAATACATTCATGAAATTGCGGATACATTCTGCTTCTGCCTCATGCCAAACCACTTTCATTTTGCACTAAGGATCAAGGAGCGCGGGGAGATCATATCCAGTGAACTTAAGAATAAATCCTTTCACCAATCATTCTCCAATTTCTTTAATGCCTATGCTAAGTATTTCAATATCACTTATGTACGAACCGGAAGTTTGTTCCAGAAGAATTTTAAAAGGAAGAGAGTTGAAAATGAGATCTATCTTAAATTCTTAATCCACTATATTCATACTAACCCGGTTCATCATGAAATCTGCGATGATTTTACTAAATACAGGTATTCATCATACCAAGCAATACTAAATAATCATCCATCAATTTTACACAGGGATTATGTAATAGAACTGTTTGAAAACGAAAACAACTTTGCATACACGCACAGGCAGAAATCCAGAACAGTCCTTATCCGGAATCTGATAAAAGGGGATTGATCATGGGGACCTGGAAGGTTGGCAACCTGGAAGGTCCGGGACCTTCCAGGTCTAATATTCTAAAAGCTCCATCGCTGCTTTGTAAACTTTCTCTGCATCAGGAAGGATCTCTGATTCCAGGATCCTGTTGAATCCAACTGGTGTGAAAGTAGAGCCAACACGTTTGACAGGTGCATCAAGGTGCTCGAAGGCTCTCTCATTAATGAGCCCCACGATCTCGCCTCCAAAACCTGCAAATACCTTATCCTCATGGACAACAAGTGCCCTGTTGGTCTTAGCCACGGTTTCCAGTATTGCCTCTTCATCCAGGGGAATCAGAGAACGCAGATCAAGCACTTCAACGTCTTTTCCTGTTTCTTCTTTGATGCGTTCGGCTGCCTTCAGGCAGAGATGGGTTGCATTACCGTAGGTGATCATGCTCAGGTCGAAACCTTCCCTCCTGACCCGGGCCTTACCGAATGGTACTTCAAATTCTTCCGGCACCATGGCCTCTGCCTGTGGATCATTGTATAAAGCCTTGGGCTCAAGGAATATATTCGGGCCTTCGGAACGCATGCAACTCCTGAGAAGCCCGGCTGCATCATCGGCAAAAGAAGGATATACGATGCGCAAGCCCGGCAGCGTTGTAAGGGCTCCTTCAATGGTCTGGGAATGATACAAACCACCCCCTATATATCCACCGGAAGCAAGCCTGATGGTAACATTGGCTGCAAACTGCCCGTTCGTGCGCCAGTAATCATGGCTGAGCTCAAGCACTTGCTCCATGGCAGGCCAGAAGTAATCTGCAAATTCGGCTCCTTCGACCACAATCCGGATATCCTTGCTGTAACGGCTCATGCCATTGGCTGTACCCACGATAAAATCCTCGGCAATGGGAGCGTTGAACACCCGCGACTTGCCAAATTCCTGCTGCATGCCCTTGGTCACATTGAAGATGCCACCCTTTTCCTTGTTGGCCACGTCCTGTCCCCAGATAAACGTATCCGGATTTCTTCGGAATTCCTCTTTCAAAGTGTTGTTCAGGGCATCTATGAAACGCCTGCTGGTTCCTGAACCATCAGGTATTCCATCCTTGAACTTTTCCGGTATGTAAGGATCGGGGATCACAAAATCGTAGATCGATTCTGGGTCAGGATCAGCTGATGCGATCACTTTTTTGTGTGCTACCGAGATCTCTTTCTTTGCCTTCTTGTCGAGTTCATCAAGTTCTTCTTCTGTGAAAACCTCGGAATATACCAGTCGCTCCCTGAACCTTTTCAACGGGTCCTGTCCAAGGGCTTCTGAAATTTCTGCCTCATCGCGGTAAAGCTCGTGCCTGTCAGAATTGGAATGCGATCCCATGCGCACACAGTTGGCATGTACGATCACAGGATGCCCTTTGTCCTTCACGTACTTTTTAGCAAGGGTCATGGCATTCATAGAGTTGAATACATCTTTACCGTTGCAATAGATGATCTCGAGGTTCTTAAATCCCTCGAAGTTCGTAGCAGCATAAGGATTTGCGGTTTGATCGGCCTTGGGTACCGAGATCCCGTAATCATTATCCTGGAAGACAAAGATCACAGGCAACTTTTCATTTGTTGCCCCATTGATGGCCTCATAGACATAACCTTCTGAGGTAGAAGATTCGCCCTGCGAGGAGATGGCAACACCTTCTCCGCCATAATATTTTATCGCCCTGGCAACACCAACGGCATGCAGGGTGTGATTGCCCGTGCATGAAGATACATTGTGTATATTCCATTCCGGTTTCGCAAAATGGTTCGACATATGTCTTCCGCCGGAGGCGATATCGTTCTTTTTCGAGAGGCCATTGAGAATGATCTCCTCTGCAGTGAGCCCGGCTGAGATGTTCGTCAGCATATCCCTGTAATAAGGAAACATATGGTCATGTTCCCTGTCGAAGACCTGCCCTATGGCGAGTTGTATCCCGTCATGGCCTGCAAAGGGTGCATGATATGACCACCCCAGTGCCTGTTTCAAATAGTTTGGTGCTTTGTTGTCGAGCTGGCGCCCCAGGGTCATGAGGTAATACCAGTTCTCCAACACCTCTTTTTCGGTTGATTTTATGTTATAGATCTTATCTTCCCGTCTGATCTTCAGTCGCTTATTCCTGTACATATCAAAAAAACTTAGAGGGACAACCCTGTGTCCCGCGCATTTAAATTAATTAATGTTGGTTTATTTAAAAAGCTAACAAATGTATCAGCTGTATTGTTCAGGCCGCCTGTCGTTAAAGACATGATTCATGCTGGTGATCATTTTGTTGTGGGCGAGAGTAGGATCGATCTCCATACTGATGATCTCTGTATGATCACCTGATGCAATCAGGATTATGTCTCCTGCAGGATCAATGATCATGGAGTTTCCGTTGAACGTAAGATCACCTTCGCTACCTATCCTGTTGGCAGTTACCGTAAATATCTTATTCCTGAGAGCAATACCGGGCAGTGACTTCGTGGCATTCTGTGTCAGCAGATTTGAAGGGTGTATAATAAGTTCCGCCCCACGCTGGGCCAGTATGCGCCAGGGTTCCGGGAATAGATAATCAAAACATATCTGCATGCCAATCTTGCAGCAACCAATGTCAAACACTTCCAGCTTGCTGTTGCCCGGACGGAAGATGTTTTTCTCATTCATGAACAGGTGCATCTTGCGGTAAATGCCTTTCAAGCCATCAGGTCCTACCAGCACGGTGGAATTATATAGCACATCCCCCTCCCGTTCATTAAATCCGCAAATGATATGCTGACTGTTCTCATTTGCTATACCATGCAGCATTTCAACCGAATCACTCTCCTGCGGCACTTCCGCCAAGGCGCGAGCCATTTCCTCGCCTGAGAAATTATAACCGGTGAAAGCAAGTTCAGGAAGCACAGCCAGGTCGGCATCTTTCGTTTCATCAAGGAACTCGGTGATAAGATCTCTGTTCTTCTGCAATTCACCAAGTATTGGGGCAAACTGTATTACGGATACTTTCATTTTATTTTCTGATTACGGTAAATGAACCATCAGGCGCCAGCTTGATGATTCGGGAAGCCTTTGCTTTTACGATCCTGTCGCGGTGATGGTCTACAACATAGTCGACGCCGCTCTTGATCACTTCAGGGATCTGCTTGAATGTAATAGGGTCGATGGTCCCTGAAACGTTGGCAGAAGTTGAAACGATAGGCTTGCCGAACTGCCTGATCAATTCCCTGCAAAACGGATCTCGGGTAATGCGAATAGCGATCGTACCATCGGAAGCGATCACGTTTTTTGCAAGGCCTTTTGCACCCTGGTAAATCACTGTGAGGGGCGTATCGATGCTGTCAACAAGGTCCATTGTAATTTCCGGAACAGCTTCAACATAGTTGCCGAGCTTAGCGGCATCGTCAAGCAGGATGATCATACTTTTACTTTCCACCCTTTTCTTGAGTCGGTATATGCGGTTAACGGCATGTTGATCCGTGGCATCACAACCAATACCCCATATCGTATCCGTGGGGTACAGGATGATCTTTCCTGTCTTAAGGTACTCCAGCGTATGTTGTATCTCCTTATTCACTTATGCAAAGTTAAGACTATTGTATTCTTTTAAGCAAATCTTCCACCTCGATCCTATGGGCACAATCGAAGTGTTTCTCCGGGCATTCCCGCTTTCCGTGCAGACCGCATGGCCGGCAGCTCAGTTCCTCATGCGTTTCCACGATCACAGAATCATCTGCCAGCGGACCAAAACCGAATGCGGGTACCGTAGAGCAAAAGATGGCCGTAACGGGCCCGTTAACAGCCGATGCCAGGTGCATGGGTGCTGAATCGTTTACAAAGTTCATTTGAGCATCCCGCTGCAATGAAGCGGTCTGGAGCAGGCTCATCCTGCCTGCAAGGTTCATGCTGCGCTTATGTAAGGCAGCTGTCATGATCCCTTCACACAACCCATAGTCAGCCCGGGATCCCAAAAAATACACATGCATATCTTCCGGAATTCTCCTGACGAATTCGATCCATTTTTCGGCAGGATACTGTTTTGTATACCACAGCGAGGCAGGGGCAATACAGATATAAGCACTCGTCTTATACTGGGAGGTGAAAGCGTCATCCTGTTTGGAAGGATATAGTACCGGTCTTTTCTGGCCTTGCTTAACAAAATCCTTGATGAGCAGCATATTTCGCTCCGTCTCATGATATTCACCCCGGCGGATGCTGTGACTTACACGACGGGAAAAGAATAAGGACCACGGATTTTTATCAAAGCCCACTGTTATTCCTGCCCTCGAAAATGCAGTAAGCATGCCGGTTAAGAAAAAGCGTTGCAGGTTTACGAGCAGGTCGTATCGCTCAGACTGAACCGTCTTCAGGATATTATAGAGATTCCTGTATTTGCGCGCTGATTTATCCCAGATATACAACTTCCCCAGGAAGGGGTGCGAAGAAAACAATGATTCCGTACCTTTCTTTACCAGGAAATCGATACGTGCCGTCGGGTATTCCCTGTGCAGGCTTTCCAGCAAAGGCGTTGCAAGGATGACATCACCGATTGACGCAGTCTGTATGATCAGTATTTTTTTCAAAACGCTTTAAACCTGTAAATCATATTCACGAAGAGCCTCATTCAGGCTGGTTTTTAAATCGGTGGACCGTTTACGCTTTCCGATGATAAGAGCACATGACACCTGGTACTCCCCTGCCGGGAATTGCCTGGTATAGCTTCCGGGGATAACGACTGAGCGTTCGGGCACCTCTGCTTTGTATTCCAGGGGTTCATCGCCTGATACGTCAATGATCTTCGTGGATTGTGTCAGGACCACATTTGCCCCGAGTACCGCTTCCTTTTTCACTCTCACGCCTTCTACCACGATAGATCTCGATCCGATAAAGCAATTGTCCTCAATTATAACAGGTGCAGCCTGGACGGGCTCGAGCACGCCTCCTATCCCAACACCACCGCTCAGATGAACGTTTTTGCCAACCTGTGCACATGAGCCTACCGTTGCCCAGGTGTCCACCATGGTCCCTTCATCAACATAGGCCCCGATGTTCACGTATGAAGGCATCATGATCACCCCTTTTGAAACATAGGCCCCGTAACGTGCGACAGCATGCGGTACCACGCGAACACCAAGCTCCCGGTAATTTTTCTTCAGCCCGATCTTATCATGGAATTCCATGGGTCCTGCATGGCTTGTATACATCTCGCTAAGAGGAAAATAGAGGATCACGGCCTTTTTTACCCACTCATTCACCTTCCAGACGTCCCCATCAGGCTCCGCCACCCTCAATTTTCCTTTATCGAGCATTTCAATTACGGAGCGTATTGCTTCACGCGAATCGTTTTCTTCCAGCCGGGAACGGTCTTCCCAGGCTGCTTCAATAATCTTGACCAGGTTTTCAGGCATATCGCTTAATTTATGCTATCCAAAATTAGGTATTTTTCCCAAGTACGGTCTGGATCGGGGCGCATAGGAAGAAAAAAACTAATTTTGCAGCAGATTTTAATTATTAACAGCAAGGTAAAGGTATGGGAAGGATACTGGCTATCGATTATGGCAGAAAGCGCTGCGGCATAGCAGCAACCGATCCCCTTGGCATGATCGCCAGCCCCCTGACAACGGTAAGGACGCATGAACTTATTGGCTTTCTCAAAAAATATTTAGCCGAGGAGGACGTTGAATGTCTTGTAATAGGAGAACCCAGGCAGATGGACCATTCAGCATCAGAGGCAGAGCAATATATTGCTCCCTTCATCAAGCAGGCAGGCAAGGTGTTCCCGGGGCTCAGGATCGAACGCATCGATGAACGCTTCACCTCTGCCATGGCTTCAAAAGCGATCCTGGAGTCAGGTATCGGTAAGAAAGCCAGGCAGGACAAAAGCCTGGTCGACAAAGTGAGTGCTGCGATCATACTCCAGACCTACCTCGAGATGAAAGAAAAAAGCAATAACAAATGATTCTACCTATTGTGGCATACGGGCACCCTACCCTCAAAAAGGTGGCAGAGGAGATCGACCAGGACTATCCGGGACTGGATCAACTGATCGAAGATATGTTTGAAACCATGTACGCTTCGGCGGGCGTTGGACTGGCCGCTCCCCAGGTTAACAAATCCATCAGGCTTTTTATCGTGGATGCCTCCGCATACGGAGATGAGTACCCGGAAGCCAAAGATTTCAAGAAAGTGTTCATAAACCCCATTATCCTGGAAGAAAGCGGCGAAGAGTGGAGTTTTAACGAAGGCTGCTTGAGCGTGCCTACCGTGAGAGAAGATATCATACGAAAACCGAAGATCCTGATCGAATACAACGACAGGGATTTTAACCTGATCGAAGAAACGTACGAGGGTGTGATGGCCAGGATCATGCAGCATGAATACGACCATATTGAAGGCACCATATTTGTGGAAAGGGTCAGTCCCCTGCGCAAGATGCTGCTGAAAAGAAAGCTTCATGACATTTCAACCGGTAATATCGATGTAGATTACAAAATGATCTTTCCCCTGAAGTCAAAGAAGAGAAAATAACATAAACCAATAATCATGACACACTTTAGAAACTCCTTATTGATGTTATTCATGGCTGCCGCGATCATTTCATGCGGGCCATCAAATGAACAAGATGCTTCCAATATAAAAGCCAAAGAAGAAGCTTTATTTTCCGCTGACGAAGGCTTTGTAGATAAAGAAAAAGCCCTCGAACTTGTTGACATGTACGTCAATTACACCGATTCTTACCCGCAGGACAGCATGGCTGTTGAATATCTCTTTAAAGCTGCAGAGTTTTGTCTCAACCTTGGAGAAGGCCAGAGAGCCATCACCCTTTACGACAGGGTTATCAATGAATACCCTGATTTCAGGAAGGTGCCCGAATGCCTGTTCCTTAAAGGCTATGTTTATGAGAATTACCTTGGTGACCTTGAAAACGCCAGGGCCATTTACATTGAATTTATAGACACATATCCCGACAATGAGTTTGCCGACGATGCTAAGGTCAGCATTCAGAACCTGGGTAAAAGTCCAGAGGAGCTCATAAAAGAATTTGAAGCTAAACAAGCGGCTGCTGCTCCGGAAGAGCAGTAGATTCTTACTTCTGTCTCCTGTCTGTTAAATTTGAGATTGTTTTGCCAATAATGAACATGCCATTAACAAGACAGAATACAGACTTGTAAATCAGCAGTGCTGCTTGCCTAAAAATTACTTCGCATAATTTATCGCTCGGGTTTCCCTGATCACGGTGATCTTGATCTGACCCGGGTAGGTCATCTCATCCTGGATCTTTCGTGAGAGGTCGTATGAGATCTGGTCCACTTCGCTGTCGGACACCTTATCGGCCCCAACGATCACACGCAGTTCGCGTCCGGCCTGAATAGCATAGGTTTTTACAACTCCGGGATAGGTCAATGCCAGTTCTTCCAGCTTATTGAGGCGCTGAATGTAGGCTTCTGCCACTTCACGCCTTGCTCCTGGCCTTGCGCCGGAAATAGCGTCACATACCTGCACGATGGGTGCAATAAGCGATTCCATTTCCACCTCGTCGTGGTGTGCCCCGATAGCATTGCATACATCAGGTTTTTCCTTGTATTTCTCTGCCAGCTTCATGCCCAGGATAGCATGTGGATGTTCCGGCTCGTTATCGGGCACTTTACCGATATCATGGAGCAGTCCGGCCCGCTTGGCCTTCTTGGGGTTCAGTCCTAGTTCAGAGGCCATGGTGGCACACAGGTTCGCTACCTCAATGGAGTGCTGCAACAGGTTTTGACCATATGAAGAACGGTATTTCATGCGTCCTACCATACGGATCAACTCATGATGCATATTGTGTATCCCCAGGTCGATCGCAGTACGTTTACCGGTTTCCACGATCTCCTGCTCGATCTGTTTGCGGGTTTTGGCCACAACTTCTTCTATTCTGGCCGGGTGGATCCTGCCATCGGTAACCAGTTTATGCAGCGACAGGCGTGCGATCTCTCTCCTGACCGGGTCGAAACCCGAAAGGATAATGGCCTCAGGTGAGTCGTCGATAATGATCTCGATCCCGGTAAGTGATTCCAGTGCCCTGATATTCCTTCCCTCGCGTCCGATGATACGACCCTTGATCTCGTCGTTATCAAGGTGGAAAACTGAAACCGTATTCTCGATAGCATGTTCTACAGCGGTACGCTGGATGGATTCGATCACGATCTTTTTGGCTTTCTGATTGGCTGTGATCTTGGCATCATCCACGATCTCAGAAATGTAGACCTGTGCATCTGAACGAGCCTCTTCAAGTATGGTTTCTTTGAGTTGTTCCTTGGCTTCCGAAGCGGATAGCCCGGATATGGCTTCCAGCTGTTCAACCTGCTGCTTATAGGATTTGTCAAGGTCTTGTTGCTTCTTGGCAAGGATCTCAAGCTGGTTGTTCAGGTTGTTCCGGATAGAATCAACCTCTTTCTGTTTGCGCTGGAGTTCCTCCAGCTTTTGGGAGATACTGGACTCTTTTTGTTTAAGTCTGCTTTCTGCCTGCTGTATTAAGGCATTCTTCTCGTTGATGGCTTTCTCATGTTCCGATTTAAGTTGCAGGAATTTTTCCTTGGCCTGCAGGATCTTATCTTTCTTGTAGACCTCAGCCTTTTCCTTGGCTTCCTGCAATAGCTTTTCGCTCTTCCTTTCTACTGCTTTCCTCAGTATGGTGGAGGTGATGATCACACCGAAGGCAAGTCCGGCAACACCGGTGAGGGCCAGGTAGATTATATCTAACATCTTCTCAGGTTTAATTAAACAATAATTAATCAGAGCAGTTGATGAAAGGCAAAAAAAAACCCGCAGTTAATTCCGGGTTTTACGAAACCCCAAAAGACACGGATAGGGCGGCCTAGTTATTCGAACTTCCGCTGTCCCTGACCAAGGGGAATCCGCCGAAGCGGATCGCGGCCTGCTCTAGGAACTTATGAGCCTACCCCAATTAAGATAATGTTGAGTTTACAAACCAAAATGAATTAACGCGGGTAATTTTTAATATTTTCAAAGAACGATGCAGGGGGACTATCCCTCTTGTTGTTCTGAAAGCAGTTTTTCCAGGGTTTTCAGGCCATCGATCAGATCATGTTGTACATCCCTGGTCTCGACCTGGGCTTTTAACGATGTTGTGGCAAACCACAACGACACCATTGCAAGCAAATCCTGGTTGTCGTTAAAAGCGTAAGTATTTGCATATTCAGTTATCTTTTCATTAATTAACCTGGCAGCTTTTCGTATGACCTCCTCCTCTTCGGCTCTGATCGTCATTTTATACGGACGCTCAGCTATCTTCACTGTAATTGTCAGTTCATTCATCAGGTCTCCGGACCACAATCAGCCACTTTATTGATTCAACAGTCCCACACATTTATCAATTTCCCGCAACAGTTCATCAACTTTTGCCTTTACTTCCTTTGAATCTTCCTTATCAGTCAGCGATTTCGAGATTTTTAATTTTACAATCTGCTCTTTTAATTGATCTATTTCAGTATTTAATTTTTCAACTGTTTCCTGGAGCTCAGCATTCCGGACTTGTAGTTCAGTTCGCTCGCTCCTGAGTGCCTGGTGCCGGCCAAGCAGTTCCAAAACCTGCTCATTTATTTTGGAAACCAAATCTTTAGCCTGCTCCATCCAGCTTGATAAGCTTTAATTCTTTACAAAAATAAGAATTTATAATGCAATAGCAAGTTCTGAAGACAATTAAATCCATTTTTTTCAATAAGATATGCCATATTACTTAAAGCAAGGGTGTGACATTATTGCAGAAAGCGTATTAATCATTAGGATAACAAATTATAATCGATTATGCATACCTGCGTAAATATACCCGAAGTGTTTTTTCACTACATCTGGAAACACAAATTGCTGACAAATAATATCCGCACCGGGGATGGTGAAACGATCAGTATTCTATACAGCGGGATACACAACACCGATTCCGGCCCGGATTTTTTGTGTGCCAGGATAAAAATTGGTCAAACGGTCTGGGCAGGCAATGTGGAGATCCATGTCAGGGCATCAGACTGGTACAAGCACAAGCACCATAAAGATGCGGCCTATAACAATGTCATCCTGCATGTTGTCGCAGAAGATGATATGCCGGTCAGGGATAAATCAGGCCGCAAACTGCCAAGCCTGTGCATAGCCGATGCATACGATAAAAATCTCCTCGATCGATACCGCAGTATCAGCCAGAACATGCTATGGGTACCCTGCCAGGAAATGATCAACAGCATAGATAAGATACACGTTACAGGAAGGTTAAATGCCGAAGCCATACAACGCCTGTACGAAAAAGCAGCGGCGATCAGAGAGGAGCTCGCACAGCTTAAGAACGACTGGGAAGAATGCTGCTACAGGGTCATTTCGAGACAGTTCGGGGCAAAGGTGAATGTTTCTGCCTTTGAAATGCTTACAAGGACCCTGCCGGTGAAGGTCCTGATGAAAGAGCACGGTGAGCTGGTGCGTACCGAAGCCCTGCTGTTCGGGCAATCGGGATTGCTTAATATGCGGGTACGCGGAAGGTATCCGCATGCGTTGAAAAAGGAGCACGCTTTCCTGGCAGCAAAATACCGGCTGAGCCCCATGCCGGGATACCTCTGGAAGTTCATGCGCATACGGCCGGCTGCCTTTCCTACTATCCGTATAGCCCACCTGGCAGCCCTTTACTCCCAGCATCAGAGCATCTTCCGGGAAGTGATCGAAAGAGAAAGCATAGCCCGGATCAGCCGCCTTTTCAAAGTAACCGCATCATCTTACTGGGACAAGCATTTCATATTCGACAGGATCAGCAGAAAGCAAGTAAAAACGTTTGGTGCCCAGAGTATCCAGCTTTTGCTGATCAATGCGATCATACCCCTCATACACCTTTACGGGCAGGAGATGAACAAACCTGAGCTCTGCGACCGGGCCATTGCCTTCCTGGAGGCACTGCCTCCCGAGAATAACGCCATCATCCGTAAATGGTCATCTCTGGGAATAGAGGCATCAAACAGCCTCGAAAGCCAGGGACTGCTCCAGCTCAAGCATACCCGCTGCGATAATAAGAAATGCCTGGAATGCAGTATAGGCCATAAAATCCTTCAGAAGCATAACTGACAATTTCATATATTTGTCTATATCTAACAAGAACAGAGATCTTGGAACAATCGAGCAAAAGAAAAATGCTGACGGCTTTCCTGATCCTGCTTGCGATTATCGTGATCGGGGTTACAGGATATATGTTGATCGAGGGAGACAACTTCCTCAATGCATTGTACATGACGATCATCACGATCTCTACCGTTGGTTTCGGTGAGATCCACAGGCTCAGCAACCCGGGAAAGATCTTCACCATATTCCTGATCCTGTCGAGTTTCGGTACTTACGCTTATGCCATCTCATTGATCACAACACATTTAGTGGAAGGTCAGCTGGCCGGCTTTTTCGCCGGCGCGGCACGTAGAAAATCAAAAGTAAAGAAAATGGACAATCATATTATTATCTGCGGCTACGGGCGTAATGGCCAGCAGGCGGCTCAGGAGCTGATCGCCCACAGACAATCCTTTATCATTATCGAAAGCAATCATGACGTGATCATGCAGCACCTCAACGAAGACTTTCGTTTCGTGGAAGGCGATGCCACCAACGACGATGTGCTTGAAAAGGCAAATATTGATCATGCGAAGGCGCTCATCACTACCCTTCCCAATGATGCCGATAACACCTACGTTGCCCTTACCGCAAGATCATTGAACCCCGACCTGCTCATTATCAGCAGGGCTGGGAATGAAAGTTCTGAAAAGAAACTGAAGGTTGCCGGGGCCAATAATGTGATCATGCCTGAGCGGGTAGGCGGAGCGCACATGGCAACACTGGTAGCCAACCCGGATGTGGTTGAATTTCTCGACCGTTTGTCAGTTCACGGTACGGAACCAACCAACCTCGAAGAGATCACCTGCAACAATGTTGCCGAAAAGGATTTCGACATCAGCATCAGGGAATTCGGCATTCGTAAAAAAACGGGAGCAAACATCATTGGGATAAAAACCAGTGAAGGGGAATTCATACTCAATCCCTCTGCCGAGATCAGGGTAAACAAAGGAACTAAACTATTCGTCCTGGGCACACCTGAACAGATCAAAAGCATGAAACAAATCATACGCAATGAATTGAGCGGGTAAGCGGGTTTTTTTATCTTAGCCAATCTTAAACTTACGAAATGCATCCTATCCTTCAATCTATTGACAACATCATCCAGTCGTATAACAACTATGTAGGTGTTTATGCCGTACTGGCTATGCTGGTCCCTACGGGGATTTATTTCATCATCCGGCTGAAATTCCTGAATGTGACCAGGCTCGGTCATTCCATCATGGTGGTGGCCGGCAAGTACGATAAAAAAGGAGACAAAGGGGATGTCAGCCATTTTAAAGCACTGACAACGGCCCTCTCGGCAACGGTCGGAACAGGAAATATCGTGGGTGTATCCCTGGCGATCTATTTTGGGGGGCCGGGCGCCATTTTCTGGATGTGGATCACAGGCTTCCTGGGTATGATCCTGAAATATGCAGAATGTACGCTATCACATAAATTCAGGAAATTCAATTCGGATGGCAGCGTTTCCGGTGGGCCGATGTATTACATGGAATTCGGACTGAAAGAAAAACTGGGAAAAGGCGCTAAAATACTGGCTGTGATCTTTGCCATCGCAACCGTACTTTGCTCGCTGGGAACAGGGAACATGGCCCAGGCTAACTCTATGACCGATGCCATGTCGACCAGTTATAACATCGAAACCTGGCTTTCGGGTATATTCATCACCTTCCTGGTGTTGCTGGTTATCGTAGGCGGCATTAAAAGAATAGCTGAAGTCACATCGTTCCTCGTGCCATTCATGGCCATATTGTATTTTATCGCTGCGATCACCGTACTGGTGGTAATGCGCACCGATATACCGGCTGCCTTCAACCTGATATTTTATGATGCATTTCATGGTGAATATGCCAAGGAAGCAGGAGTCTTAGGCGGCCTTTTCCTTGCCATGACATGGGGTATACGCAGGGGGCTTTTCTCCAACGAAGCCGGGCAGGGATCAGCACCCATCGCTCATGCTGCAGCCAGGACCGAACATCCCGCCAGGGAAGGGCTGGTAGCCTCACTGGAACCGCTGGTGGATACTTTGATCATTTGTACCATGACAGCATTGGTGATCATCGTAACCGGGGCATGGCAGACGGATATACAGGGCGTGGGCATGACCATTGAAGGCATGAAGATAGGGCTGGGCAACATCGGGATGCAGACCTGGGCAGAACA
>JAZBOU010000024.1:0-50499 GCA_036351275.1 Bacteroidales bacterium | reverse complement strand
ATGAGCGGGAATGGTGGCGGACAGCCTGACGGCAAACTGGCAGAAGCCATTAATGCGGCATTTGGTTCATTTGAAAAATTCAAGGAAACTTTTAACAATGCGGCTGCCACCCGTTTCGGAAGCGGATGGGCATGGCTGTGCAGCGATAAAGAAGGAAAAGTGGAAGTTTGTTCAACAGCAAACCAGGACAATCCACTGATGAAAGGCATTGGATGCGGCAACACGCCCATTCTCGGACTTGATGTCTGGGAGCATGCATATTACCTCAAATACCAGAACCGCAGGCCGGAATACATCGACGCCTTCTGGAATGTGGTAAACTGGGATGCAGTATCCAGGAACTTTGAGAACGCATTATAAGAGCGTCTCTATTTTTTTCATAGGCGTAGTTATTATTCAATAATAACTAATTTTGATTTGGGTTAATTGTAAGCCCCGCGTGCAAACGCGGGGCTTTTTTTATAGAAGGTAAAAGACTGAAGAAGTGGATATGAGATGGAGATAGAGATTGTGGAAGGAGAAGGAGCCGGAGGCACTTCTTCTTTCTTCTAACCTCATCTTCGATATACCATTTACCTTAGATCCGAATATAAGAAGACCTGGCAGGTCATTGACCTGCCAGGTCTTCTTCTGTATTCTGAATGAAGATTCTCTCCCCCCGTTTGGGGGGAGACAAAGAGGGGGGCTTAAAAAGAAAGAATCGATTTCTTAATGATACCGATCGCTTCGTAAAGCTGCTCTTCGTTAATTACCAGGGGAGGTGCGAAACGGATGATATGATCGTGTGTAGGTTTGGCAAGGAGACCGTTATCTTTCATCTTCACGCATACATCCCAGGCGGTTTTGTCGCCCTTGGGCCTGATCACGATAGCATTTAACAGACCTTTGCCCCTGACCAGCTCGATCATTTCCGAGTCGATCTTTTTCATCTCCTCGCGGAAGATCCTGCCGAGGCGTTCGGCATTCTCAGCAAGCTTTTCATCTTTTATTACTTCGAGCGCAGCTATGGCAACCCTGGCCGCAACGGGGTTTCCCCCGAAGGTGGATCCATGTTGCCCTGGTTTTATGCAAAGCATGATATCGTCATCTGCCAGCACGGCAGATACAGGATAAACCCCTCCCGAAAGCGCTTTCCCAAGGATGAGAATATCGGGCCTTACGTTCTCGTGGTCGCAGGCGAGCAACTTGCCTGTGCGCGCGATGCCGGTCTGTACCTCATCTGCTATAAAGAGCACATTGTGCTTTTTGCAGAGCTCGTATGATTTTTTCAGGTAGCCTTCATCAGGGACATAAACCCCTGCTTCACCCTGTATGGGTTCAACCAGGAATGCCGTTACGTTAGGATCCTGTAATTCTTTTTCAAGTGCACCAAGATCATTATAGGGTACGGTAACGAATCCCGGTGTATAAGGGCCGAACCCCCCCCTGGCATCGGGATCGGTCGACATGGAGATCACGGTAATGGTGCGCCCGTGAAAGTTGCCTTCGCATACAATGATCTTGGCCTTATTTTCCGGGATACCTTTCTTGTCGTAACCCCATCGGCGGGCCAGCTTCAGCGCTGTTTCGTCGCCTTCAGCTCCTGTGTTCATCGGCAGGACCTTATCGTAACCGAAATATTCGGCAATAAACTTTTCATATACGCCGAGGGCGTCACTGTAAAATGCCCTCGAGGTGAGCGTAAGGGTCCGTGCCTGGTCAACCATGGCCTCAACAATCCTCGGGTGGCAATGTCCCTGGTTCACCGCGGAATAAGCAGAAAGAAAATCAAAATATTGTTTTCCCTCTACATCCCATACATAAATCCCGTCACCACGTGAGAGGACTACCGGTAACGGATGGTAATTGTGGGCACCATATTTATCTTCCAGTTCAATGGCTTTTGCTGAACTCATCTTTGCTGTATCTAACTGGCTCATAGTAACTGTTTTTAAGAATATTCTTTTGCAAATGTATAGATATTTACAGCAACAGCAAGGATAGAATCAGTCTAAATCCCCGGGTTTACAGCAAGTGCCTGAAAGGAAGGTACAGCCATTCAAAGAATCGCTGGATAAACGGTCTTTTCAGCCACTCTTCATAGTTAAATGGTTCACTGTTATTAAGGCAATTATGGATATGCTCGTTGAGTTGTAACACAACATCATTATCATTGCCAATGAGGATGATCTCCATCTGGTACCTGAAGCTCCTGTAATCAAAATTCGCTGATCCGATGGAATAGGTCTCTCCGTCGATCAGCATCAGTTTTGCATGCAGGTTATGGGGAAGGAACATCCTGAAGTTAACACCATTCTTATGCAGCATGCCCAGGTATCGTCCCCTGACCAGATCGACCATATGCACATCGGAGTATTTAGGGGTGATCACTGTAACATCCACCCCCCTCTTTACCGCATCGGAAAGGGCTTTTCTGAGCAGGAATCCGGGAAGGAAATAAGGTGTTTCGATCACGATCCTCTTCCTGGCATTTTTGATCATTCCCTCAAATCTTTTTTTGATCTTTTGCCGTGTAATGGAAGGGACATCACGTACGATATCATAATTCCCGCTGCGGATCAGCCTGGTAAGCCCGGGCTTGCTAAATACATACTTATTATAATTCTTAAAATCGCTAAAAAACACTTTCCTGAGCTGCCTGTTCAGGTCCGGGTCTTCGAGCCGGAGGACGGATTCACACCAGTTAAGCGAATGTCCTGAAATATTGGATGAGCCAACATAGGAGATCGAATCGTCGATTAGGATCATCTTTCTATGATTCCTTCGGTGGTTCTTGGTAAAGAAATCCCAGAAGAACCTTATCTTCATATAAAACCTGACTTCGCCCGAGTGGGATTCGAGCTCTTTGAAAAAGCTGTGCGATACCTGCGATCCCCATGAGTCAATGAGGATCTTCACCTCCAATCCTTCTTTGGCCTTCCTGGTCAGCACATCACGAAAACGCTGTCCTATACTGTCACCGCCATACTTATAGGTTTCAATATAAATTCTTTTTGATGCTGCCGCCATATCCTCCAGCATGGTATTGTAATACTGCCATGGATCATCAAAAAAAGTTGGTCTCCCAGATATTATTTCCTTTACTTCTGGCATTGATCAATTTAAAGGCTCTTGAATATTTTCATCAGGTCTTCTTTCTTCCGGAATGAAACAGGCACTTCTGAATCATTATCCATGATAAGCTTTCCGCTTCCTATTTTTTCATAACGTTTCACATGATCGAGGTTTACCAGGTGGGATTGGTGTACCCGGTAAAAATTATATCCCGACAGCAATTCATTAAACTCCTTCAGTGTCCTGGAAACGGTGATCTTTTCATTTTCAATGGTATAAAAATGCGTATAGTTTTTCTCCGATTCACAGCGGATGATCTCATTCAGCTTAACAATATGAACATTATCCGCTGTTTTCAGCACGATCTTTTTCTGGCCTGTATTGATCAGGTCGAGGTTTTCATAAAGGGCATCGAGCCTGAGCGACATATGATCCTTCTGGATCAGGTTGCCGGCTTTTTCAATCGCATTGATGAGCTCATCGGGATCAAACGGCTTCAGGATATAATCGATGGCACTGAACTTTATGGCACGGATGGCAAATTCTTCAAAAGCTGTTATGAATATCAGCCTGAAATCAATGTTGTCCAGTTTTTTTAAAAGATCAAAACCTGTCCCGTCTGCCATTTTAATATCCAGGAGAAGAAGATCTGGTTTTATTTCCCCCAGTGTTTTAATCCCTTCTTTGACGCTACCGGCAGTAGCAACTACTTCAATATCCGGGCAGTAAGTGGAAAGCATTTTCAATATGGTTTCACGCGCCTTTACTTCATCATCGATTACAATCGTTCTTATCATCTATGTTATTTTAGTCGAAGAATCGTGCCTGGAGTAAATATACGAATTTCCGGTTTTAATCAGCGTATAATCAACGAAAACGCTATGCATACACTTTATGCACTCCTGAATGGCAAGCATAGTTTAATCAGTGTTCCCTTGCTCTTTCCATCCCTGTCGAGAAGATCAACTATCTCCAGATGGATCTTTTTTTGCATGATCCTGTTTAGGGATTCCACACGGTGGTTCATGATCTCCATTCCCATCGACTTATGCAGTTTACTTTTCTTTTTTTGCAAATTCATCGACTGTTCCCTTCCAATGCCATTATCTTCCACCTCGACATAAAGGCATTCCTCTCTGAGATTGACCCTCAACGCCAGCATGCCCTTCTCTTCCAGATGCTGCAATCCATGTTCAATTGCATTTTCCAGGAAGGGCTGAATCATCAGAGGTGGTATTTCAATTGATTCCGGGATAACATCATCGGCTACTTCTATGCTAAAATCAAAAGCATCATCAAAACGGAGCCGCTGCAGCTCGAGGTAATATGTCAGGGCTTCGATCTCTTTCTCCAATGACAGGTATTCCTCACTCGAACCATAAAGTGTATGACGGATAAGCTTGGCAAAGCTGGTGAGGTATCTACCGGCTTCACGGGGATTGTTCATATACATAAAACCCTGGATCGCCAGCAGGGCATTAAAAACAAAATGCGGGTTCATTTGCAGGCGAAACAATCGCTGCTCCAGCCTGGCCAGTTCATTCTTTGCATTTTCTTTGATTTTCTTCTGGTGCTGGAAATACATACTGATCAGCATGAGCAGGGCTGATGATACCAGGATGAGGACAATGATGAACCAGACCGTCTGGGTGAAATGCTTCCTGATCGTGAACTGGAATGACATTGGCCTATCGTTCCACGCACCATGGATATTCCCTGCATTCACGAAAAAGGTATAATCCCCCGGGGGTAGATTCGGGAAGTCAGCATAATCGTTGCGGGTATAGATGATCATATCGTTATAATTTGACAGCTGATACCTGTAACGTATTCCTTCGTTCGAGCGATAGCTTAACCCGCGAAAGTTGATGCGAATATCGTTCTGGTCATACGCAAGCGTATAATGATCAAGCAGAGTGGTATCCCTGCCGCCGATCTGAATGCCGGTGATCTGTATGCGTGGCGGAGCAAGATGTGGAATAAGCGAATTCGGATCAAATGAGACAAGGCCGCTGGAAGTAGCCAGCCAGACATATCCGTCGTGCATGTCAATTTCATTCACTTCATTTGCAGGAAGCCCGTCATCCAGCCCAAAACTGGTGATCTCAAAATCGCCTAAATGATCCCTGTATTTGATCATGTTCAGGCCGGTTTTAGTGCCTGCAATGAGGCTGGAATCATTCTGTACAAATATCGATTTCACAGTATTTCCGAGAAGCCCCATTTCTTTGTCAAGATGAAATGCAACGCTATCGCCTCGAAGGAATAGCAAACCATGTGCTGCCGTTCCAACAACCAGCATGTCGCCCAGCTTGTCAATACAGTTGATCCGTTCCGACAGATAGGGAGATCCCATCCCATTAAAGCTGACATTCCCATTTCTGTATACATACAAACCATATAATGTACCCAGCCAAATTCTGCCTGATCCGTCATTATATGCTGAATAGATCCTCCTGATACTATCCTGTTTGGTAAGATTGGTCAATTCCCCATCATGATAAGCACCGAGATGTAATGTCCCGAATAAGATGGTATCTCCCCTGCACCTCCTCAGAAAAGAAGTATTGATTGCAGTATCCAGGGGCCTGGGGAATCCGGCCGGATCGTATCGAAGTGAAGGTGTGGATGACAACCATAAATATCCATCCGAATCAACTTCAATATGTTTTATCTGGTCATAGGGCTCCTCAATTTCAAGTTGCCTTACCCTGCTAAGGTTTCCGGTTTCGAGCCAGCCACCGTAGATATTTTTGTCGCGGGTTGAAAACCAGATCCTGTCGCCGGAAATCTTCATTGCCAGCACGTTCAGGTTACGGGAATCCCATGGCAGGCTGTACAGGTTGAAATCAAAAGTAGGAAGAAAAAACACCCCGTGCCCTTCCGTGCCCAACCAGAAATTACCTTCCTTATCCTGAATCATGCTCGTAATGGTATAGCCATCCAGGAAGCGTCTCCCCTTTTCTTTTAAATTATGCTTGTCGAACATGTAAATACCATGGTCGAATTTGATGCTTACCCATAACTTACCCCTGGGATCCATAAAAAGGGCCAGGATCTCTTCTTTGAAGGTCCGCTCAGCAACAACCATAAAATCACGGATGTGAAACAACTGATTACCATAGCTCACAATATATTCACCTTCAGCAACCTTAAGGTAATTGCGTTGAAAATCCCTGTGAGAATACTTTAATTTCAGATAGTAGGTATCATCGAGGAAATAAAGTTTACCATGACCGGTGCAGCCATCAGGTTTTTTTTTGGATATCGTTTGAAAATATTCATTCCCCCTGTCAGTAAATGAAAGAAAGCATGAATCATTATAACAGGGAATAAGGTCTTTCCTGGCCATGAAGGATCCATCCCCGGAAATATATGCATAGCCGCCTCTTCTTGGCGAAAGCAAAATCCCGCCGGATGTATCTATCAATATATTGTCGAAATAATTGTCGGAATAATGCTCAAGAATTGTGTCATTGTATGCAAAGGGAATGATCCGGTTATCCTCATAATAACTTAGCATGCCGTCATAGGCCAGGAACCAGATCCTGCCTAAATTGTCAAGATAAAGCTTGATGATCGTATTGGATGGCAGACCACTATTGATATTGAAACTAGTAAAAGAATGGCTGTCAAATGTGCTGACACCCTGGTCTGTGGCAAACCACATGATCCCTTCTTCATCAACCAGCACATCATACACATCATTTCCCGGTAATCCCTCTTCCTCGGTATATTTCCTGAATACCGGGTCCTGGGCACAGAGGTCCATATGGCAGATGAACACAGCCAGGCAAAGCATGGACAGCAGAATGGCTTTTCGAATAGGCATAGACCAGGTATTAGGCGCAATTTAATCATTTTTTTAAAGTCGCCTGCATTACAAACATGCTATGTTTTGGGAGTAAGCACATTCCTCCCTATCTTTGCTGTAAATAGTACTGCTATGATAAAATCCATGACCGGCTATGGCAGAAGCACCCTCGAGCTGCCGGAAAAAAGCATAACCATAGATCTGAAAACGCTGAACAGCAAGCAGTTTGATGCGAACTTACGGCTCCCTCCGCTATACAGGGAAAAGGAAGGGGAAATCCGCTTGTTGCTGAATACACAGCTTGAACGCGGAAAGATCGAATTGAACATCAACATCGACAATAACGGGGAGTCGGGCAGCTATCAATTCAACCGTTCCCTGGCAAGGCAGTATTTTACAGAAATGAAGACCCTGGCCGATGAGCTGGGAATGGAGCTTGACAACGATGTGATCACTACCCTGGCACGCATGCCTGACGTGTTGAAAGCAGAACAACCTGCACTCGAGCAGCAAGAATGGGACCGGGTCAGGGAGGCCATTTTGGAAGCGATCAAAAAGCTCAACCGGTTCAGGGAAGAAGAAGGGGCAGCACTTGAAAAAGACCTTCAGGAAAGGGTCAATATTATTGAGGAACTTCTTTTGAAGATACCCCCGCTCGAGGAGAAAAGGATCGTAACACTGAGGGAGCGCCTCACAAAGCAACTTGATGAACTGCTACCCCAGGAGAGCATCGACAAGAACCGTTTCGAGCAGGAGGTCGTTTTCTATCTCGACAAAATGGATATCACGGAGGAGAAGGTAAGGCTCAAAAAACACTGTGCATACTTTTCCGAAACGCTTGCCCTGCAGGAATCGAGTGGTAAAAAGCTTGGCTTCATCTCACAGGAAATGGGACGTGAGATCAACACCCTGGGTTCGAAGGCCAATGATGCCGACATCCAGAAGATCGTGGTGTTGATGAAAGATGAACTCGAAAAGATCAAAGAACAATTATTCAACATCCTCTGATGAAGGGAAAACTGGTCATATTCTCTGCCCCTTCCGGCGCCGGTAAAACCACACTGGTCCATGCCATGCTGAAGGAATTCAGTTCGCTTGAGTTCTCTGTCTCGGCCTGCAGCCGGCCCAAACGCAGCAGTGAAACCGATGGCAAAGACTATTATTTCCTGGGCATTGAAGGATTTAAGAAAAGGATTGCGGAGGGTGCTTTCCTGGAATGGGAAGAAGTGTACAAGGACCACTATTACGGGACCCTGCGGTCAGAAGTTGACAGGATATGGGCCAGGGGCCATCATGTGATCTTCGACGTAGACGTTTACGGCGGACTCAATATCAAAAAACAATTCGGTGAGCGTGCGCTGGCAATATTCGTTAAGCCTCCTGATATCAAGACACTTGAAAAACGCCTGAGGAACAGGTCGACAGATGATGAGGAAAGCATTAAAAAACGCATCGAAAAAGCCCTGCATGAAATGGACATGGCAGAGGAATTCGACAGGATCATTATTAACGAAAACCTGGAAGAGGCAATAGCTGAAGCTGTGAAAACGGTCAGTCAATTTCTTGAGCATCATGAGTAAATTAAAAAAAACCGGGCTTTTCTTCGGGTCATTCAACCCCATCCACATCGGCCATATGATACTGGCCGAATACATGATTGAACATACCGACCTGGAAGAGATCTGGTTTGTTGTTTCTCCTCACAATCCGCTGAAGGAGAAAAAAGGACTCCTCGCTGATTACCACCGCCTGGCCATGGTGAATATTGCCGTGGAGGACGATGCCAGGATGCGATCAAGCAATATCGAATTCACAATGCCACAACCCTCCTATACTATCGATACACTCACATACCTGGGGGAGAAATATCCCGACAGGAAGTTTGTTTTAATAGGAGGGACCGACATCCTGCCAAGCTTTCATAAGTGGAAAAACTATGAGCTTCTGCTTGAAAATTATTCCATTTATATTTACAACCGGCCGAAATATGACAAGGGCGAATATGCCGGTCATCCAAATATTAAATTCTTTGAGGCGCCCCTGATGGAGATCTCGGCCAGTTTCATACGCCATGCCATAAAAAACGGAAAAGGTATCCGCTACATGCTTCCCCCCAAAGTATATGATTATATCATGGAAATGCATTTTTATGAGAAATGATCCTCATAAATAATACACGATCGAGTCTTTGTTTTTCTCTACCTTTTTGATCTTTTCTTTGTCATAATCCTGGTATACCATATCATGCAGTCCACTGTCGAGATCTTCTTTTTCGAAGGTCACGATGATGGGGTCTTCGCCCATCATCAATCGTAATCCGGCATGAAGTTTTTTGGCGATCGGCCCCAGATCGTTCTTGTCCAGGGATACCTTCACATATTCCTTATCCGGATCGTCTTCGATCACTTTAAAGCCCAGCATTTTATTGTACCTGAGACCGCTTTCGTTACTCCTGAGTATGGTTGCTTTTGGCTTGATCTTCCATACCGTTACACCGATTTCGGCAAAGACCATAGAACAAAGCGTTGGAATATGGCTATTGCGATAATGCTTGTTCCAGATAAAGATCCCTGTTTCCATGGAACGGTCGCTCCAGTCGATGTCCTTGCCATTGATCAGGCCGATCTTCTTCCCCTTATACTCCACAATGAAATACAGATTGTATATGTTATTGATGGAATGGAACCACTTCTCCTGCATCTCCGGAGTGATATACTCCCGGTACACCATATTTTTCTGAATGCTGGGGTGGTTTCGCCACTTCCTGACCAGTTCGATATCATCCTCTTTTAACCGCAGGTAGCGGATATTGCCTTTTTCTATGATCATAAGCAAGCTGTTTTAAGATCCGGAACACAAAAATACGCAATTCCCTTACTTCCTTCTCTTCATATCTTCGGGATTTTCTGACACCCTGAAAGTATTTCGTATTTTCGCATCACATTCGGATCAGCTATGGCCAGGCGAAGATTTGTGCGTGATATTATTGGTGTATTTAACAGCAATGTGTTTTCCATCATTGCAGGTTTCCTCAGCAGCATTATCCTCGCCCGTGTTCTCGGCCCTGACAAATACGGCATTTTTACTGCACTGGTGATCATACCGATCATCGTTGTAAGCCTGACACACCTTGGCGTAAGAGGATCAGCGATCTTTCATGTCGGGAAAGGGAAGTTTGAAAAGAATGAACTGGTATCATCCATCATTGTGTTGCTGATCTTTGCCTCCCTCCTGGGCATGCTGATCTCAGCAATAGCTTATTTTATCTATGATGAACCCAGTTTCAGTATGCTGATGATCGGTCTCCTGTTGCTGGTCATTCCCAGCAGGCTGGCCCTGGTTTATTTCGGGGGTATTTTCCTGGGTAATGACGAGATCAACAAGGCCAACCAGATGAATTGGATCACAAATGGACTGAATTTATTTTTGATCGCATTGCTGGTCTGGGGACTGGGGTACGAGATACTCGGTGCCATCATTTCCTTCCTTGTTTCCGGCACCCTTGTTTCAATTTACGGTTACCGCATGATCAGGAAGTCATTCAGGATCAGGCTGAGGATCCACCTCGGCATCCTGAAAAGCCTGCTCAGGCTGGGGCTGCTTTTTTCAGTCTCATTTTTCATATTACAATTGAATTACCGCATCGACATCCTGCTGCTTGAAAAGCTCAAAGATGCCACAGAGGTGGGCATTTATTCCATCGGGGCCTCCGTTGCCGAGCAGCTCTGGCAGCTGCCACTGGCTGTGGGTATCGTTGTATTCAGCCGGACAGCCAATTCAAAGGATAAAGCGGCCATGGCCGAAACCACGGGCATATTGCTGCGGATTGCCTTTTTGCTTTCAATCGTGCTGGCGGTGGCCATTTACTTTCTTGTTCCGGTACTGGTACCCCTGATATTCGGAGATGCCTATATGGCCAGCATCCGTATTATCCAGCTGATCCTTCCGGGTATCATCATGGTCGTGATCTTTCGTATCCTCAGCGGTCACCTGGCCGGGCTCGGCAGGCCGGAGATCACCCTCTATGTTTTCCTGCCTGCACTTGTAATCAACATCCTGTTGAACCTGTTGTGGATCCCTGAATACGGCGGCAGGGGTGCAGCCATGGCCACCAATGTCAGCTATGCTGCCGGTTCGATCGGATATATGATCTTTTATTCCCGGATCGTGAAAACCCCCCTTTTAAAGATCCTTGCCTTCAGAAAAAGTGATTTTACGGAGATCCGGCAACTGCTGAAAAGCCTGAGAAAATAAACCGGTTTTTCAACAGGATGCCATATATGCTTAATAAGCCTTTAATTGTTATTTTTGCTGCCTGATGAAAGCGTACTATACGGAACTGGACAGGAAGGATATCCTGATCATGCAGCGTGAAAGGCATCTTTCAGCAAAGCAGCTAAAGGATATACCCATGTTTTTCATTGTGGGAAGGCCCCGTTCCGGAACAACGCTGCTCAGAACCCTGTTCGATGCTCATCCCAATGTTATCGTTCCTGCCGAATGCCAGCTCATCGTTAATTTATACCCTAAATACGGAAAGATAACAAACTGGACAAGGCAAGTGCTTGAGGCCTTTTATCATGACCTTTACAAACAATGGCGATTTGATGTCTGGCCTGTCGACAGGAAAAGCCTTTACCGGAACCTGATGGCATGCGAGGGGGAAAATACATACTCAACCATCATCAAAGTAGTGTATTTTGAATACCATTCGATATATGGTCACAATTTCCTGCTTGCCCTGGGGGATAAAAACCCCGGGTATACGATCTACACTGAGAAGTTGCTGAAGATCTTCCCGGAGGCAAAATTTATCCATATCATACGCGATTACAGGGACAATTTTGTTTCGATCAGGAATGTGGATTTCGAATTGCCCATTATTTCCCTTACCGTAGCCAAATGGAAGCACTTCATCAGGAAGTTCAGGAAGGCTGCAAAACGTCATCCTGGCACGCATCTTGAAATACGCTACGAGGACCTGGTTAGCCGGCCTGAAGAAACATTCAGGTTTCTGTGCGAGTTTATAAATATACCATTTAGCAATGCTCCTTTTAGTTTTTACAAAAAAACTGAAGATGCACTGAAGGTATTTCCCAAGAAGCTCATTTACAAGTACCACGCAAGCCTGCTGCAAAAAGTGAATAAAAGCAGGATAGGTCTCTGGAGAAAAGAACTCTCCAAAAAGGAGATCAGGATAGCTGATGCCGCTGCCGGAAAGCTCGCGGAAAGCACAGGTCATAAGCGGGCATACCCCCATCCGGGTTTTGCCGCCTACCTCAGAAGCATGCCGGGCAAGTTCTTCTCCCGCCTCATTTATTTCATCACCTGGCTTATCGACGGTCTGCCCTACAACATTCGAATGAACATACTCAGCAGGGCACCATTGGTCATCGGCAGGTTTTACCTCAGCATCTTCAATCGGGAAAAATTGAAAAAACTTGACGAAAAGGTCCGCTCAGTGAAGGAAAGAACTGCCGGGAATATGCCAAACTCAGGCTGGTCAATGGCAGTTGACCGGGACCCGACTATCGAATAACGCCCCCCATTTCAATATTGGTGCCGGAGATCCACTTCGATTCATCCGACAGGAGGAAGATAATAGCCTTTGCAACATCATCGGCTTCCCCCACACCCATAGGGTACTTGGCGATATAACGCTGCAGGGATTCATCCACGATCTCCGGGTTGGATTCCTTTGCGGGGTCGGTGATCATGGGTGTGTTTACCAGTCCGGGCGAAAGGCAGTTCACCCTGATCTTCCGGTCGACAAGCTCAAGGGCGAGGGTTTTGGTATAGGTTTCGATGGCACCCTTGGTACCTGCATAGAGCGCACCCCCGAAATACGGGCTGCGGGTGACGATGGATGACATCATGATGACAGAGGCGCCTTTGATCAATTTCTTTTTTTGAAGGATGGCGGCATTCAGCAGGACGGGGACGTGGTAATTTATTTTGAACAGCCTGTCGATATCTTCCTGACGGATAAACTTGGCAGGTGTCGGCCCGACAATGCCGGCACAATGCACCAGGCCCGACAGTTCAGGCAGAACCTCGGTGAGTGTTTTGCGACCCTCCTCCGTGCCCAGGTCTCCGGAGTGCAGCTGGTGCCCCTCGCCACTCAGCTGGTCATAGGTATCTTCCAGTTTTTCCCTGTTCCTGCCACTGATCAATAGCCTGGCTCCCAGCTTGCTGGCCATAATGGCTGTTCGCATCCCGATCCCTGATGAGGCACCGGTTACCAGTATCGTTTTATCCCTTAAGCTGCAAAATTCCATAATATGAACATTTACATTTCGATCAGTGGAGGACAGTATATGTTTTCTGTTTCGAGCACGGCACTGCCCCATGAAAGGCCAACCCCGAATCCCGACATCAACAGCCGGTGTTTCCCGGAGGCTACCTCTTCTGAAATTTCAGTTACAATGGTAAGGGGGATGGAAGCCGAACTTGTATTGCCGTATTCGGTGATGGAGTATGGATATTTTTCAGGTGCTGCTTTCAGTTGCTTCCTGATCGTTTCATTCATGATCCTGTTGGCCTGGTGCATCACAAAATAGTCGATATCGTCTACCTCAACATTCATGAATTTGAGCAGCTTTTTTATGTTTGGTGCTACTTCTGTAATGGAGAAATTAAACACCGCCATCCCGTCCAGGGCAATATGGTAACGGTTCCTGATGATCCCCTCGCTGATCTCCTCCTCCTTAAATGAACTTTCAGCTGAGGCCAGGTTTCGAATTCCCCCGTCGGGGATGATAATGGCCTTATACCCGCTACCGTCTGTCTGAAGATTAAAAGCCATGCCGGATGCATTTGCATCATACTCCAAAGCCGTTGCGGTCCCTGCGTCGCCAAAGAGCGGATATGTGCTCTTATCTTTGTACGAAGTGGTCTGCGTAGAAACATCACCCACAAGCAGCAATCCCTTTCGAATAGCACCCCCTGCCATCATGCGGCCCATCACCGACAGACCATATACATAACCGGAGCACCCCAGGCTGATATCCAGTGCAACACATGACTTTGAAAGGTCCAGTTTGTCCTGCAGTATACCGGCTGTTGCAGGTATGAGGTAATCCCTCGACTGGGATACGAAGATCAGGAGTTCAATGTCCGACCTGTCCCATTTCAGACCTTCAATGAGTTTTTCCGCTGCAGGCAGGCAAAGGTCCGAGGTGGTTACCCCGGCTTCAGCCACGCGGCGGCGTTCCACACCAACCAGTTTCACCAGGTTTTCCCGCTCTTTTTCAGAAACCCACTCGTATTCCCGGTTTCGTAATTCCTTTTTCGGGACTGAAGCGGCAATGCCGGCTATCTTTATATCAGGAACTGAAAATATTGCCATAAGCTGTAATAATACCTCATGCAAAACTACGGAATTTTAACCCCATCGGCAAGAACACTTTCATATCGCAAGATCGCCGTATATGGCAGGCATCCTGTTCAACGGTCATCTTTTTGTATCTTTGTTCGAACATAACCAGAGTCCCATGGCTGACATCGACATATCTGTAGTCATTCCCGTTTACAACAGCGGAACAATTTTACCTGAATTGTCTTCCCGTCTCATGGAAGTCATGGAGGGAACCGGTAAAAAGTATGAATTGATCTTTTGCGATGATTGCAGCAGGGATAATAGCTGGGATGTTTTACGTCAAATTAAAGAAGGAAATCCCGGTATCATTACGGCTATACAATTAAGTAAGAACTACGGGCAGCATAATGCCACCCTTTGCGGGATGTCTTTTGCCAGGGGGAAACTCGTCGTTACCATGGATGATGACCTGCAGCACCCGCCCGATGAGTTGCCCGCACTGCTGGAGGCTATTGATGATCCGGGCATTGATGTTGTGTATGGCACCTTCCGGAAAAAGTCCCATTCCATGGTAAGGAATGCGGGCAGCTATTCGGTAAGGAAGGCGTCCAAGCACTTCCTCAAGGGAAAAGGAAAGGGTTCTTCTTTCCGTGTGATCGACAGGACCATCGTTGACAAGATCCTTGAGCACAGGCAATACTTCATTTTTATTGACGAGTTGATCTTATGGTATACCGACAATATCAGCTTTGTAAATGTACGGCATGACAAAAGAAAATACAGCAAGTCGAACTATACGGGTGGCAGGATCTGGAAATTGTTTTCAAACCTGGTGTTCTTTTATACCAGCTTTCCACTGAAAATGATGGTATATGGCGGTTTTGTTATTTCGGTACTCACTTTTTTACTCGGCTTACAATTTATATTAAGGAAAATATTCCTCGATCTGCCACTGGGCTATGCATCTGTCATTGTGGCGATCCTGTTTTCCACCAGCATCATCATTCTCAGTCTGGGCATTATAGGTGAATACCTGCGCAGGATGCACCAGATCCAGAACAACCGCCCACCTTTTAACATTCATAAAGTTCTTTAGGAAGGTAATAACTGGTATTAAACCTCAGGGTAGAACCCTGGACCCAAGTTTTCGATGCAGAGCATCGAGGAATTAAACCACTCTTCTCGTCCGCCGAAGCGAACGCGAAGGAGGATTAAAGATCATTCCGGGATCAATCGGCTTATTTCGGTTTCAACAATGAATTGATCCCGGTAAGAATATCAGCCGGATCTGCAAATTCATTCAGGAAGAAATTGTGGAACTGGATATTTGATGAAAGGGCGAAAGTAGCGGTCTCAGCATTCTTTGTAAGTTTGAGTGTCTGGAGGAACTTCCGCTTAATATTTTTCAGATTGTACATTCTTTCCCAATTCTCCACTGCTGCCGCATTGAACTCCTCTTCGCTCATTTTCTGTGGTTTGAACACCAGGTCGATATAATTATAGCGGTCCCAGTCGTCGGGATAATTGGTATACAGCAAGCGCCCCTCCTCCTTGAACCTGTCGTACAGCAATGTCCCGGGTAATGGGGTCAGCACGGTCACCTGCATCATGTCCAGCTCCGAATCAAGGATGTAGTCGGTCCTCCTGCGCATCGTTTCCGGGGTGTCATTATCAAGGCCGAAAATAAAGGCCCCCATGATGGAGATCTGGTGTGCATGTATCTTTCTGTATACCTCCGCAAAATGATCCACGCCTATCTTCAGGTTCACGTTTTTGTTGGCCTGCTGGAGCTGATCGACCAGTTCAGATTCGATACCCAGGAAGACCATTTTGCAACCACTCAACTGCATGTATTTTAGCAGTTCTTCATCCCCTGCTATGTTCATTGAAGTTGAACCGGCCCAGAATTTGGTACTTTTTCGCTCGGTGATCCCTTTGAGGAATTCAAGTGCATGCCGGCGGGATGCCTTGCTGTAGCCGGCAAAATTATCATCCACCAGGTATACAAAGTCTTTATCGATGGCTATAAAGTCTTCCACGGCCCTGTCGACCGGCCGTAGCCGGTATTTACTGCCGTTAAAGGTATGCACAGAGCAGAATTCGCATTTCATGGGGCAGCCACGGGTGGTCTGCACGCTGCCAAAGTTATAATCGGGATGGTACAGGTCGATCCGTGGTGATACGGACCGATCCATTGAAGGAAGTTTCGAGCGGTAGAACTGTTGGAGGCGGTTTTTCTCAAAGTCGGCGATCACCTGCCCCCAGGTATCTTCTGCCTCCCCGACGACCACCGTATCCACATACCTGGAAGCTTCTCCCGGTAACATGGAAGCATGTATGCCGCCAATGACCGTTGGAATTTTGTTCTTCCGGTATTCCCGTGCGATATCATAGCATCGTGTAACCGTCGATGTCAGGGAAGTAAATCCAACCAGGTCGGCATCCTTGAATTCGAACGGAGTGAAGTTCTCATCGAGGATCTCCACCTCCCAGTGTTCCGGTGTCAGCGCAGCGATCACGCCCAGTGCCATGGGAGGGTAAATGGATTCATGTGAGAGTACAAGCCCGGCCTTGCGCTTTCCCACAGGATTGATTAAGAGTAGCTTGTATTTCTTTTTTCTTGCACTCATACGCTTGCTGTCGTTAAACCTGATGCCATGCGGGGTTTATTTATCCCATCGGAAAGGGCTTGCCTCGAGAATGTGCTTGTTGCTTTCATTTAAGCCGAAGACATCTTCCACCATGCGGGTCGGGCGCTCTCCCTCGTAAAGCATATTCTGGTACTGCAGGTTCGAACCATAGGCCCAGACGGCAGCAAGTGTGCTTCTTGTTTGTTTCAGGCTGCGGAGAAATTTCTTTTTGATGATATGGTCGTTGTACATGGCTTCCATATTGGCTTTAAATTCCGCTTTGAATTCCTCCCGGCTCATGTGCTTGTGGTCGAATACCATTTCCGCAAAATCATAGTGCTGCCAGTCATCGGGGTAATTTTGCAGTGCCAGCTGGCCATTCTTTTTCATCCTGTTGTAGAGCGAAGTCCCCGGGAGGGGAGTAAGAACAGTAGCCTGCACCGCATCGATATCCGCATTATTGATGTATTCGGTCCGCTGACGCATACGTTCCGGGGTATCTGATTCCAAGCCGTAGATAAAGGCACCAAGTACGGCAATGCCATATTTGTGGATCTTTTTGAACACCTCATCATAGTGTTCTATCCCGATCTTGATATTGAGTTTCTTATTGGTTTCTTCCAGCTGGTCGATGCGTTCTGATTCAACGCCCAGCAATACCATGCCGCATCCTGCCTTCGCAGCCAGTTCGAGCACTTCTTCATTCTCGGCAAAATTCATGGATACCGATCCAAACCACTGTTTCTTGATCCCCCTGTCGATCATACCTTTGAACAAAGCGATCGCCCGTTCCTGCGACTTTTTGCCATAACCGATCAGGTTATCATCTACGATGTAGATTTTATCGAACGGAATGTTTTCCAGCTCATCGAGGGTCTCTTCCACCGGCCGCTCCCTGTATTTACTGCCGCTGAATGTATGCACAGAGCAGAAATCGCATCTCATCGGGCAACCCCTGGTCGTTTGCACGCTGGCAAACTGGTAACCGGGATGGAAAAGATGGCGTGCCGGAACCACAGCGTTTTCAAATGGAAGCAATTTGGCTGTATATCTTTTCTTCAGGCTGCCATTCTCAAAATCGTTGATCACCCTGGCCCATTCGCTTTCCACTTCTCCCACCACTACGGAATCCACAAACTGCTCCGCTTCGTCAGGCACCATGGATGCATGTATCCCGCCAAGAACAGTAGGAATACCTTTCTCCCGGTATACCGCAGCGATCTGATAAGCCCTGGCAATACTGGAAGTAAGTGCCGTGAGTGCTACCAGATCAGCTTTCTTATATTTAAAACGGTCAAAATTTTCATCGAGGATCTCAACATCCCAGTGATCCGGAGTGAGGGCTGCGACGATACCCAGTCCAATCGGGGGATATATCACATGGTGGTGCAAAACCAGCCCGTCGCGGGTAAGGCTGAGCGGGTTGATCAATAACAATTTCCGTTTCTTATGCCGTTTAGATGCCATAGTGGAATACAAAAGTAACTCATTTATTCAAACGTATCCTGACCGATGCTGAGGGGATCAAGTTTATCCCTGATCTCATTTTCGTTGAGCCCGAAATCAGCAGCATCATATTGATGGGCGCCAAACTTATCTTTCGGGTTCGCCTTTGCATAATTTTGAACGGCCTCGCTGAATGCTTCACTAAAATCCAGTCCGGCTTTGGCATAAACATCTTTAAGCACGGCAAAGGGATCCGCAACAAGGTCTTCGTAAAATACATCAATGACCCCGGGGCCGGCTTCCCTGCGAAACGCCTTGTTACGGGCCAGCTCATGCTCAAATAATTTCATGTTGGTCAGGGCAAGGCGTTTTTTATCGCTGTAACGGCTTGCACTTTTATGAATATGATAAAGCATGCTGTTCATGCTTAAAAAGCACGTTAGCGGATCCCGATGGATCTGCAGGATGAGGGCATTCGGCAATACCTTTCGGATTTCCCTGACCGATCCGAAGTGTTCCGGTGATTTCATCACAAGACGTTTTCCGGGGTGAAATGACTGCAGGATGCGGAGATAATCTGCATACTCGCGATATTTTTTATTCCTGTCGGCCTGCAGGTACCAGTCGATATACGGATACAGGGGAAACTGTATATAATAAAGCAGGGCATTGAAGGTGATGCCAAAAAGGTAAATACACTCTTCCGGTTCGCGGTGTGAGGTATAGTGGATATGGTTGATGTTCCCTTTAATAAAATTGGAAGCTGACCATTCAAGCCGTGCTTTCAGCTTGCGCCTGTCATTCTTTCCTTCCTTATTGATCGGCCTTAACATTTCCCAGAGAGGAGTACCATAATTACCCTCGTCCTGCAGGATCAGGCGGTGAAGGAAGGTTGTTCCGGAACGCGGGATGCCGGTAACAATTATCGGTGACCGTTGCCGGGTTTCAGCAGGTGTATCATTCTTCTTTAACTCGTTGCAGAACAACAGGCGGTTGGAAAGGTTATGTTCCAGTGAACTTTTCAGCAGTAGCTTCCCGATGTTATTCAGGTTGGTGTCGGCATTGCCAAGTGTAATAAGCCGTTCAAGCCCTTCTTCAAAATAAGGGTCACCGAAATCCTGCAGTCCGGTCTTTTTTATCGCTGCCTGTTTCAACTTTTCGATATCCAGCTGCCCCTTCCTGCCCTTGACAAGTATGCTGAATCCGGCATTGATCAATGAAGATGTGAGGGGAAGCCTGTTTCGTTCTGGGTTCATGTATTATGACTGGTCTGCTTGTTAATACCTGATGGATGTATCGGAAGTTCCTTGAGTAAGCACCAAAAATAGTAATAATTAGCGCAACGAAATAGCAACATGTTCTGGGTATGGATAAATTTGAGTAATTTTGGTCGCTGAGTTACAAAAAACAGAAAATAGCAGCACAACAGCCCTCTGATTTGTTGCGTTGCGAACTACATGACGGATTCGTATTTACAGACCGATACAGAAACAATTTGGCCATGCTCTTAAAAGATCTTAATACCAAAATAAAACCGATTTCCATCGCCTATTCCCTTAAGGAAACGCCGCATTTATCGATAGAGACCAACTTCACCTGTAACCTGAACTGCAAGGCTTGTTACAACATGAACAAGGATTATGTGAAGACCTTCGACCAGATCAAGGAAGAGATCATGATAGCTGCCGGCAAGCGGAACCTGGAGACTATTACCGTGATCGGCGGGGAACCTACGCTGCACCCTGATCTTCCGGAAATCGTACGTTTTATCCGCAAGCAAAATATTCACTGCCAGATCCTGACCAATGGCATTGTGTACATGGATGATGATGAGGATATATTGCTTAAAAAATGCATTGATGCCGGAGTAGACCGGATCGTGATCCATGTTGATGAAGGACAGAAACATTATCACGGGGACATAGATAAAGCGATCAGAAAGCTGTTTGACAAGTTCGAGAAACATAAGATCTCTTTCGGTTTGTCGGCAACCATTTACGATGATACTATCAATGATGTGCCCGGCATGATCACAAAATATACCAGGTACAAATATTATGACGGCGTGATCGGTTACCTCGTAAGAGATGTTGAGGATACCCTCGTCAAGCGCGAATCGAAGCCGGAACACCCGAAGATGGAAGACTTTTATGCTTCGGTAACAAAGGAGCTGAATATTCAACCCTGTGCTTACCTGCCATCCAGTTTCCGGGAAGATTATATCAGCTGGATGATCTACCTCTTCTTTATTAACAATAAGACAGGCGAGACCTTTAGCATTTCACCTTCGCTCATACGATTCGGCAGGAAGATCACCCGCATGAGAACAGGCAGGAACACCATCGGTGGTTACATTTCTAAAAGGACGTTCCGCATATCGCTTATCGCCATGTTCATGCTCGAAATAATGTTCAATATTCGTTCATTCAAGAGCATTATGAAATTGACCCGGAAATCTGCAGGTCTCAAGAATATCCGGCAAATGTTCATCACTATGCAGAACCCACCGGAATTCGACCATGAAACCGGGCTATACCATTTCTGCTACAATTGCCCTGATGCTACAGTGCGTAATGGTGTGATAACACCACTGTGTATCGCCGATTTTGTTGACCCCATAAACGGTGAAGGTGACCTTACAAAAAATAATCCTGAGCGGAAGAAAGAAGTGACCAAAGTCGTTCGGGAACTCCTGAAATACAGGTAAATCTTCTCACAGGATCTGCCATTAGCCTTTCAGGATACCAGGATGTATCTATATATTGATGTATTTAAGTATTCCTGGCATATTACATATTTAATTAAAAATAATACGTTGAAGTGTTTTTAAGCAATATTTTTTTAAAAAACATTACATTTGCACAAATTATGATGATAACGTGATGGTTACTATAGAAGAGTTTATAGGAAAACTGGAAGGCGAATTCGAGGATATCGAACCCGGGTCTGTTGGGCCCGAAAGCGTGATCAAAGAGCATTTTACAATGGATTCGATCAACGCCCTGATATTTATTGCCCATGTAAACGTGGAATACGATGTTGTGATCAATGCGGAAGAATTGATCAATTCAGAAAAGGTACGTGATCTGTACAACATCGTTCTATCCAAGATGAAGGCTGCCTGACGATTGATTATCGCATCATCATCCATTGAACAGGATAAGCCTTCAATGCGCATGAACAAAAAGAAAAAATACCGGCTCCTGCTTATAAATCCCAAAAATGTTTACAAAGCCGGGATTTACCATACGGATGAATACAGTGTGCCCCCGATGAACCTTGGCATTATCGCCGGGTTAACCCCTGATCACTGGGATATTCAGATCATCGATGAGAACTTTGACGAGTTCGAATTGAATGATCCCGACCTGGTGGGTTTTACGGCACTCACTTCCCAGGCCACCCGCGCTTATTACCTGGCAGATATCTGCCGCAAAGAAGGCATTCCTACAGTTATGGGAGGTATCCATGCCAGTATGCTCCCGGAGGAAGCCCTGCAGCATGTCGATACCGTTGTAAAAGGAGAAGCGGAAAGCATCTGGGGAACCTTCCTGCAAGACTTTGAAAATAACCGGGCCAAAGAATTATACCAGGGTACCTTGCAGCCATTGTATGAGTCGCCCCCGCCCCGTATCGACCTCTATTCCGACAAGTATGCCCTGGGTACCGTTCAGACTACCCGCGGTTGCCCCATGAAATGCGACTTTTGCTCGGTGCATACCTTCAATGGCAGAAAGTACAGGTACAAGCACGTCGAAGCAGTATTAGAAGAGTACAGGCAGATCCCCCAGAAACGGATCTATTTCATCGATGACGACTTTTACGGCTACGGTAAATACCATGCCGAACGGGCAAGGAAAATCTGCCGGGGCATCATCGACTCAGGCATCAAGAAAGAGTGGTACACCTTTACCTCCATGGATCTTGCAAAAGACCCGGAAACACTCGAATTAATGGCAGAAGCCGGTTGCCGGCTGGTACTCCTGGGCATAGAATCGGAAGTTACGGACCAGCTGGTGGCTTCGGAAAAGATCACCAACCTAAAAGTGGGTGTTGAAAACTATGAAAAGGTCTTTGAGGCATTTCATAAGGCAGGACTTGCTGTTCTGGGCAGTTTCATTTTCGGATTGGATACGGATACTCCTGAAACCATACGTGCCCGCACCGATTATTACCTGAATTCCAGCATCGACTGCATTCAGGCCGGTATGCTGACCCCCCTGCCGGGAACCAAGACCTATTTTGACATGCTCAAACAGGGTCGCATCATGAAAAACAACTTCCCAAAAGACTGGGAGCGCTATACCTTCTTCAACAATGTGATCGTACCCAGGAACATGTCGCATGAAGAATTTACCGAGCTCATGGAAGAAGAGTGGAACAGGATCTATGGCATCAAGGCCATGAAAAGGAAATACCTTGCCACGCTCAAAACTACCCGCAATGTGCACGTAGCCGGATGGGCTTTATCTACAAATATCCAGTATCGCAATACGGTATTTGAGGGCAGAAAAGAATTTATCCTTTACAGAGATTTAATCACCGAGCTGATCGATTATACTCCCACCTATTAGGATTTATCCTGCAAGCCTTTCAAGAGTATATTGGGATCAATAGGCTGGCGTTTCTTGCCAAATGCGATGTTGTGCCGTTCCACATTTGAGAGATACGCCCATGTAGCCGCCTTTGCGTTCCTGGTTTCCTTCAGGCTTCTGAGCATTTTTCGTTGCAGCGTTTTGCCATCATACATAATAGACCAGTTCTCCCACATGGCATCCATGAATTCTTCAGGGTTCATTTTCCCCGGCCGGTGAACGACCTCAAGGAAATGATAATATTTCCAATCCTCTGGATAATCAGTGTAGAGCAACCTGCCACTGGCCTTCATTCTTTCGTACAGCCCTGTTCCGGGCAATGGGGTCACAATCGTAGCCTGCATGGCATCCATCCCGCTTTCGATCGCAAACCTGGTCCGGTTAAACAGGTCTTCCCTGGTATCACTGTCGAGCCCGTAGATCAGCGCACCCAGCACACTGATCCCGTGTTTATGGATGCGGTCGAAGATCTCCTGGTACTTTTCAATGCCCATTTTCAGGTTGAGCTTCTTGTTCACTTCCCGGAGCTGTTCCTGCTTTTCAGACTCTATCCCGATCAGGATCATCCTGCATCCGCTCTCGGCCATATATTTCAGCACCTCCTCATTATCAGCAACGTTCAGGGAAGCCTGGCAATACCAGTCTTTCTTAATGCCACGTTCGATCATGCCCTTGAACAGGCTGATGGCCCTTTCTGTGGAGTTCTTTGAATACCCGATGATGTTATCGTCCACGAAATACACCAGGTCCTGGGGAATGGTTTCAAGTTCATCCAGGACGTCCTCCACCGGCCGCTGCCGGTATTTGTTGCCGTTAAAGGTATGTACGGAGCAGAAGTCACAGTTCATCGGACATCCCCGTGACGTCTGGATATTGGCATACACATAGGATGGGTGGAAAAGGTCGCGCCTGGGCAAAGGGGCATCTGCCATCGGCAGCAGTTCACCATGGTACTGTCGTTTGAGGGTGTTGTTTTCAAAATCCCTGAGTACCTCCGCCCATATGCTTTCAGCTTCACCGGTCACCACCGTGTCAACATATTGCAGGGCTTCCTCCGGCAACATGGAAGCGTGGATCCCACCGATCACGGTCGTGATGCCTCTGTCGCGGTACATTTTTGCGATCTCATAGGCTCTGTTGCTGTTGGCGGTTACCGAGGTAAGGGCAACCAGATCTGCATCCCGGTATGAAAACTCCTCAAAATTTTCATCATGCATTTCAACATCCCAGCTATCGGGGGTTAAGGCAGCAATAATTCCCAGGGCCAGTGGTGGCGAGATGGAATGGACGTCATACATCTCATGCCATTTGTAGCGGCTGAATGGATTGACCAGTAATAGCTTTTTGCGTTTCTTCATTTAGTCCGGGACTTCGTGCAAAGATATCACCTTTTAGGTATATGGAGAATGATGCAGTCCCGCATATTGGATTATCGTTAACTTTGCGGTTTTTGCAATAAACAAATATGAACAAATCCTATCCGCAGCATCTTGTTTCCATTTCAGAAGGAACAATATTTCCTGCTGAAACCATGGTGGAATTGTTGTTAAAGCACGCCGAAAACATTCCGGAAAAAGTCGTTTATACCCTTCTTGAAGACGGCATAAACGAAAAAGCTTCCATTACTTATGCTGAGATGGTGCGGAAAGCCAAAGCCATTGCTGCCAGTTTGCTGAAAGGAGGCAAGAAGGGAGACCGTGTTTTGCTTTTATTCCCGACGGGAATTAATTTCATCACAGCCTTTTACGGATGTTTCTTTGCAGGCATGATCGCCGTGCCCACCTATCCTCCCAAACGAAATAAGGCCAATGAGCGTTTCAGGTCGATCGTATCGGATTCAAAACCTACTTTTATTATCACTACCGATGATATCCGAAGCGACCTGGAAAAATACAATATGTTAGATGGCCTCCATCCCATCGACGAGATCCTCATCTACGATGAAATTGCACCGGAAATTGCCACGGAGTGGAAAGATCCCGGTATCAAAGCAGATGACCTTGCATTACTGCAGTATACTTCCGGGTCGACGGGCACCCCGAACGGGGTTATGGTGGATCATGCCAATATTATCCATAATTCGGAGTTCATCAAGCAATCTTTTGGATTCGATGATCAATCTGTTGGCGTAAACTGGCTGCCCAACTTCCATGACATGGGATTGATCGGCTGCCTTATACAGGCTGCTTATCTTGGCGGGAGCAACGTTATTATTCCCCCGCTGGCCTTCATGAAGAGTCCTGCCAACTGGTTCAGGGCTATCACGAAATATCGCGCCACGACAGGAGGCGGGCCGAATTTTGCGTACGACTACTGCCTGGAAAAGACTACGGATGAGGAATTGTCTGAATTTGACCTTGGCAGCCTCCGGACGATGTACTGCGGTGCTGAACCGATACGTCAAACCACCCTCGCAGCTTTCACCGATCGTTTCAGAAAAGCAAATTTCAAAGCCAGCCAGTTCTTTCCTGTTTACGGCATGGCTGAATCCGTGCTTATTGTCACCGGCGGTGATTACAAGGCTGATCCCGTATATTTCACTATTGATGCCAAAGCGTCGGAGGAAAGGCAGGTGAAACCGGCCACAGCCGGAAGGGAATCGCGTGTGCTTACCGCATGTGGTTATCCCTGGCTTGGAATGGAGGTGGTCATTATCGACCCTGAAACGAAGAAACCTGCGCCTCAGGGATTTATCGGGGAGGTTTGGGCACGTGGCCCTTCGGTGGCGCGAGGATACTGGAATGACAAGGAACGAACGAATTATACTTTCCGGGCCTATATCGAAGGCACCGGCGACGGCCCATGGCTGCGCACCGGCGACCTGGGCTTTATTCATGAGGGGCAATTATACATCAGCGGGCGCATAAAGGACCTGATCATCATCAGGGGATCCAACTTCTTTCCCAACGATATCGAGCACAGTATTGAACAATGCCATGCTGCATTAAGGCAGAATGCCAGCGTAGCTTTTTCAGCCGATATAAACGGCCAGGAGCGCCTGGTGGTGCTGGCCGAAGTAGAGCGAACTCATATACGGGACCTGGATGAAGACGGTGTTTTTGAAGCCATCAGGCAGTCCATCATGGAAGAACATGCCATTCAGCCTTACGCCATCTGTCTTCTGCGCACAGGCAGTGCTGAAAAAACATCCAGCGGAAAGATCAGGCGCTTTGCCATGAAGCAAGCCTGGCAGAAAGAAGAGCTTACACTGGTTGCATCATGGGAGATGAAGCCCGATAAGGCCGTTGCCGGCCCCGGGGTCGGGTATCGCCCCGAATTCCTCCGAGAATGGATGATCAATTGGATGGCCCGTAAACTGGAGATCGATCCGGACAGCATAGATCCCGGTAAACAGGTTTCTGCTTACGGGCTTGATTCCATGGTTGCAGTGGAACTTGAAAGGGATGTAAAAAATGAGTTTGGCATAGATTGGCCGCTTGAATCATTCCTGAAAGAGAACACCATTAATGACCTGGTGGAGGAAGGAATGGATCTGCTTCGCAGAAAATCCTAAATTCGAATCACCCAAATTCGAAACAATACTTCATTCTTCAAATCCAAATCTCAAAACTGTTTTGAATTTGATTATTTGTTTTTTGAATTTGTTTCGTGCTTTGTGATTTCGGATTTCGAATTTGATCAGTATCTTACTACACATCCCGCCCACGAAAATCCAACACCAAACCCCGCCAGGACAATCGTGTCGCCACGCTGGACTTTGCCATCCTGTATAGCGTGATAAAGTGCAATGGGTATGGTTGAAGAAACCGTATTTCCGCAATTTTCAAGGTGAAACAGGCTTTTCTCTGCGGGAATCTTTAATTTCCGGAAGATACTCTCCAGTATGATCTGGTTGGCCTGGTGGAAGACATAGAGGTCCACGTCCTGTTCGGAGATGCCGGCTTTGGTCATCAGTTGCCGCATCATTTCCGGCACTTTTTCAACCGAGAAGGTAAATACCCTGGCTCCGTTCATATAAAAATTACGGTCGTTCCGGATATTCCCGGCTTCGTCAAACCAGTCTTCAGCAGGAAATTTCAGGTGGGGGTATCGCGCACCACCATGTTTGATTATGATGGCATCAAACCCGCTCCCATCCGTTCCGAATACAAATTGACCTATACCCGATCCGGGCATGTCTTCATTGTATGATATCAGTGTTGCAGCGGCTCCGTCACCAAAGATCGCCCGGTTGCTTTTATCCCCGGGATGCAGCAGCTCGGATATATTTATAGAAGTTAGCAGCAACACCTTGCGTGCACTGTTGGTGGCTATGAGCCCATTGGCAATGCTCAGGCCATAAACAAAACCCGTACAACCCTGGTTGATATCGAGCGCCCCGGCCTGTTGCGGAATGCCCAGTTTTTCCTGCAGGACACAGGCCGTGGCAGGTGTTATATAGTCGGCGCCCTGTGTACAGAAAATAATATGATCTATGCTTGCAGGGGATACATTGTGTTCTTCAAAAAGCTTTATCGCGGCTTTATAAGCAAGGTCGGCGGCAGTTTCGTCCTCCGCTGCAACATACCTCTTCTTCACGCCTGTAAGCCTGGTCAGCTCATCGATCTTGAGATCCGGGAATTCCCTTGCCAGGTCGTCGTTGGTAACAACGGTCCCGGGCAGATGATAACTAATGGCTTTGATTATTGCTTTCATACCTATCGTGCACTCAGGGCAGCATTATATTTCGCATTGTACTCCCTGGCTTTCGCCATATTGCCCCTATCAGTGTAATACTGGGCCAGGAAAGCATAGACCTCCGGTTGTGCATTTCGCAATGCCGCCTCCTCAAAATTAGTGATCGCTTTTAAAGTGTCGCCCATCAACATGTAGTAATTGCCGAAATTAAGATACGGCAAGGCTTCATTCGGGTCAATATACATGATCTGTCGATTATATTCCAGGGCTTCATCTATCTTTCCCTGCATGAACATCAGGTTGGCCATCCGCGACCTGGGATTGATGATCTGTGGATTGAAACGGATGCACTGCTGGTAATAATACAGTGCTGAATCAATATTCCCCAGGTTTTCATAGGTAAACCCGAGATTGAACAGCGCTTTTCCATCACCGGGTTCGAGCTCGATTGCCCTGCTGAAACTCGAAACTGCCGAGCGTTTGTAATCCAGGTACATACTCGTATCCCCTCTTGCCAGCAGGTGTTCGGCTATCCGTGGGTTATTGTAGATCATTCCCATGTTGATCCAGCTCGAGGTATGCCCCGGATAGATCTCTGTAGCCCTTTTAAAATGGCCTAATGCCTCTTGAATGTCCGGCATCAGGAACTTGGCAACATTCACCCGTTTCGAAAGTTCCACCTCAATTTTACGCATCATCGTGGTACCCATCAGGTCATGGGCTTTCACCGAATTTTCGAGGTGTTTCATGTCAGCCCTGTACAAACTCTCTTCCGAGAACCAGTCCCTGTTCCGGTTCACCGTGATGAGGGTATAAGGGACCAGGATAAGGATGGTAAATACCACGACGGTGAATATGCGGCTTTTCTTGATTTCGGTCAAAACCGGGTTTGCTTTAAAAAGCACAAAGATGAGCCATGCGAGTGCGATCGTGAATCCGATAGAAGGGATGAAAGCAAAGCGCTCAGCAATGATCCCGACTGCCGGCTTCACAATATTGCTGAACATGGCAATGGAAAACAGGTAAAACAGTATGGCATATGCGATAACATGTTTTTCCCTGATCTTCCATATTGCAAGGCCCAGCAAGACCAGATGCAGAACAATGGATAGCCATACCCAGGCATTGGCCAGGTTTACCACCGGGATCACGTCGTAGCCATAGAAGTAGAGCAGCGGGAAGGGAACCACAAGCAGGCGGATATAATACCCCAGGCTGTAGAATGATGTGCCCAGTATATTCCAGAAATTATCTTCAAAGAACAGGGGATTATCCACCATTGTTACATTTCTCACCCTGTCGAGGAGCCATAATGGGATAACGCCCGAGAGGACGATCATCAGTGTGATCATTCCAAAGATGGAAAGTATCTTCTTCCATTTCAGGTCAGTGAAGAAATAAAGTGTAAGCGGGAAAACAAACCAGAAGGCAAAGGCAGTTGGCTTCGACAGTATCGCCAATCCATAGAAGATCAGTCCGTAAACAAGGTAAACTGTTTTCGATCGATCGCTGTACCTTAAAAGCATTTGCAGGGTAAGCAAGGCGAACAACATGCTGAGAAGTTCATCCCGGTTTTTCAGGCTGGCAACAACTTCGGTGTGTATGGGATGTGCTATGAACAGCAAAATGATCACAAAAGGAAACCAGTGGGAATAGCCTTTAAAAATACGTTGCAGGATGCGGTACAACACCAGCACCACAGCCAGGTATAAAAGTATGTTTATGAAGTGTGCAACACCCGGTTTCATTCCGAATATCGCATACTCCAGAGCATAGAAGAGCCTGACAACAGGGCGATAACCATAGGATTTCTCCAGCCCATCGACGGATGACACCGTAGTGTAAGTAGTGGTAAAGATCTCCCCTATCGCTTTGAGCCCATCCTCCTGGATCTTCGTTTCCACCCCCTGGATGATATAGTCATCGAGGGAGTATCCATTCCTGAGGGTATTTCCGTAAAGAATAAAAGTATAGAGCACAATAACCAGCAGGAACAGCAATCTGGTCCTTTTGTGAATAGCATTTTGTGCAGGATCAATCAGCTTTTTAACCATAATATCTTAAAGTACAGTGTCGTCAGACGATAGCGACAGCAAAAATAACCATTTCAACAATACAGGGTAGTGCTTTAACAATGCTTAACAAAGATTTGGGTCCCAGGTACTGGGTGCAGGGTGGGCTTGAGGCCTGGGGGCTGGGGCCTGTGGAAGTTGAAAATGATTTCATCATTCCATGTTCCCTGCCTGCCCGCCACAGGCGGGGAAACCGGCAGGCAAGGCATGTTCGATATTCATTATTCATAGGCTTTGCCTGCGAAGCTTTCAATGGTCTTCAGCACTTTCTTCCGGGCTTCGATATGGCCCATATGACCTACATGATCCAGTACCAGTATCTCGCTTGTTTCAGGCAGAGTTGCCTGGTCGATCGTACTTTGCAGCGGGATACGGGTATCCTGTTTACCCAGGATGAAAAGCACGGGCACCTTGCTTTTTACGAGTACGTCGAGTTTATCCAGGCGGTATTTCATGCCTTCAAGCGCCGCCACGATCGCCTTCGGAGTGGTTTTGATCGCATCGGCATAAAGTTTTTTGATCTCCTTCTGGTATTTATCTGCATTTTCAGGTGCAAAAAGTTCCGGGAAGAAATTGAATATAAAATGACTCTTATCTGATAAAACAATATCAATGGCCCTGTTGCGATTCAATTTAGCCTCAGGAGTATCCGCCATGGCATGGGAGTGCAACAGGCCGAAGCCTTTCAACCTGCCGGGAAATTTCGAAGCAAATGCAAGTGTTACATATCCTCCCATGGAATGGCCCAGCATGACACATTTTTTCACTTCCCTGCTTTTCAATACCTGATTGACCACCGATGCCATTTGTTCCATCAGGTGCACACGGCCCAGGGAATCACTCTTGCCAAATCCAGGCAGGTCGATGGTGATCACCCTGTAATGCGTTGAGAGTTTTTTAACAAAATAGTTCCACATGCTCATGTTCTCCAGGAACCCATGCAACAGCACTATGGTGTTCCCCTCTCCCTGGTCACGGAAGTAGATCTTTTTCGATTTGTATAAGATATACCCTTTCATTCCTTTCCCCTGGCGGTATCAGGATGCGTTTTGTCTTTTTAATCCTTTCTGCGCCCTTTTTCATAGGTTTCCAATTCCCTTTTTCGTTCCTTCTCCCTCTGGATAGCCAGCCAGATATTCAGCGGCAGGTTGATAAGTGCGATCATTGCAAAACCCGCTAAGGCAGGATAAAGGGCATATTCCCTTGCCGTAAAATACAATATGGCAGATGCAATGATCAGAACTACCGCAATAATGCGGACGAGGTTCATGATCCTGACGGCTTTTTTCGGTGATATCATAGGTTATGTTTTCATCGTATCCTCGACCTCGGCTACAGTTTTTGGAATGGCTTTACCCAGCACTTTATAGCCTTCCTCTGTTACGAGGATGTCGTCTTCTATTCTAACGCCTCCGAAGTCTTTGAACGTTTCTGCCTTATCATAGTTGATGAATTCGGTGAATTTACCTTCCTTTCTCCAGAGATCGATGAGTGCGGGGATAAAATAGCATCCGGGCTCATCGGTCATGACATAGCCGGGCTTAAGCTTCTTGCCAAAGCGCAGGAATGCAAGGCCAAACTGGTCACTGCGGCTGATCTCTTCATCATATCCCACAAAATTTTCACCCAGCCCTTCCATATCGTGAACATCAATTCCCATGGCATGTCCCAGTCCATGCGGGAAAAAGAGTGCATGGGCACCCTGGCTTACGGCTTCTTCCACATCACCTTTCATGATGCCGAGGTCTTTCAGCCCCTGTGCGATAATCCTTGCTGCCAGCAGGTGTATGTCTTTATAGAACACGCCCGGCTTAATAGCTGCAATGGTATCCATGTTCGCCTTTAGCACGATCTCGTAAATATCCTTCTGCCGCTGGTTGAAGGTGCCTCCGACAGGAACGGTCCTGGTGATATCGCTGGCATAGTGCATCTCAGACTCGGTTCCGGCATCGGTAACCATCATGCGCCCTTCCTGCAGTTTGTTGCTATGGTCATGGTTGTGGAGGATCTGGCCGTTCTGGCTCAGGATCACCGGGAAAGAAACAGGCCTGCCATTTGCGAGGGCAACACCTTCTACGGTACCGGCGATCTCCTGCTCAATGGTTCCGGGCATGGCCATCTTCATGGCTGTCGTATGCATGATATATGCGATATCAACAGCCTTTTCAATCTCAACGATCTCCTCGGCATCTTTGATCTCACGCAGTGAGACCACGGCCTTGATCAGCTCAACGGAGATAAATTGTTTGATCTCTCCATGATGCATCCCGAAGATATTTTCAAGTTCCATCCAGCGATCGCCGCGGTAGGGAGGCAGGATATGCACTTTGCGGCCTTTTTTGACCGCTTCCTGGACATAAGCTCCCAGCTTGCTCCTTGAGAGGATATGATCTGTACCAATTTGAGCGGCTTTGTCCTTCATCAGCGGCTGGTTACCCATCCATATGATATCGTCCATGGTGAGATCATCACCAACGAGGATATCTTTTCCTTCATCCACGTCAATTATTCCTGAATGGCCGTCATGATCGTGGCCAAAGAAGTAAAGGAAATCGCTGTCCTGGCGAAAATGATAAAAGTTGGCAGGATAGTTCATGGATGCAAATTCATTCCCGGGAAGGAGAACAATCCCACCCGAAAGTTTTTCTCTCAGCTGCCTTCTGCGTGCTGCGTATTTCTCTGGTTTGAACATATTATATCGTTTTTTTTAGATTACATTGATAGGACTTACAAAGGTATGAAAAAAGTGTTGGGTGGTAAGTGTTGGGTGTTGGATGATTTCAGGAACTTGATACTTGAAAATTTTTCGTTGTTCGTTGTTTGATCTTCGATTTTCGGTCTTCTATCGCTTCATCATCCGCTCGATTTCCTCCACCTCCATCGGAATTTGCGCAGTAAGGTTCACCGGTCCGTCCCTGGTAATAAGTATATTATTCTCGATACGGATACCGATATTTTCCTCCCGGATGTAGAGGCCCGGTTCACAGGTAAGCACCATACCCACTTCGATGGGATCGTATTTTGAACCGACATCATGCACATCAAGGCCGATCGGGTGGGAAGTCCCATGCATGAAATATTTCGTGTAAAGGGGTTTCTGCGGATCCTGTTTTGCAACATCCTCCTTGCTGAACAGGCCCAGCAATATCATCTCTTCTTCCATCAGCTTATTTACCTCCTTGTTGAAGGCATCGATGCTGGTCCCGGGCACAAGCAACTGCACCGCTTTGTCGTGCACCCTCAGCACCGCTTCATAGCAGGCTCTTTGCCTGGGACTAAATTTTCCATTCACCGGTATGGTACGGGTTATGTCGGCAGCATAGTTGGCATATTCTGCACCGAAATCCATCAACAACAAGTCCCCCTCCTTGCATATTTTATCGTTATCGATATAATGCAGCACACAAGCATTGGCACCGGAAGCAATTATGGGCCTGTATGCATTGCCATTGGCTCCCAACATGGTAAATACGTACTCAATCTGCGCCTGTATCTCGTATTCCCGTACTCCCGTCTTTACGTATTCACAAACTCTTTCAAAAGCCTTCCCCGTGATCTCACCGGCTTTCCTGATCAGGTCGATCTCGGTTTGTGATTTGATCTTGCGCAGCTCAGCCATGATGGGTGCTGCACGATCGAAGACCTGTGTGGGATACCGTTCGGTAAGTTCGTTTGCAAAACGTAGATCCTTGTAGGGCACCGGGTTATAGTACTTGGGGTATTCATTTGAATTGAGGTACACTCTTGAAGCCCACGATATCAAATCTTTCAGCACGACCTCAAAATCTTTGACCCAGCAAACCGTCTTGACCCCTGATACTTTCGATGCCTGCTCCTTGTCAAACTTCTGTCCCTCCCATATGGCAATCTGCTCGCTGGTCTCTTTCACGAACAGCACCTCCCTGAAAGCGGTGTTCGGATGCTGCGGAGCCATCATCAGGATAGTATCTTCCTGGTCGATGCCGGTAAGGTAGAACAGGTCGGACTGTTGCCTGAATGGAAAGTTCTGGTCGCCATTACGGGGATACTCATCATTGGAATGGAACACAGCCATACTACCCTTTTCCATGCGTACCTTTAAACGCTTCCTGTTTTCAATAAAAAAGTGTGGATCTATCGCTTCATATCTCATTTCCTGAACCTTATTTAAAACCAGTAAAAATTAATCGCTGTCGGGGGTTTCGGGCCTGTCTATAGCCCAAATATTCTAAATTTGTTTGCCAATAAAAATACACTTTTTGTGTAGACTGCTAATTAACACCTGTTCTTTTTGTAAAAACAACAATTATGGCCAAGTTAATTCATTACTCCTCCCTTACAAAGAAATTCATCATGGCGTTTGCCGGATTGTTCCTGGCGGTGTTTCTCATCGTTCACCTGGGGATCAACCTGTTCATCCTGCCGCTGACCGGGAACCACGTTGAGATATTTGAGACAGCCGTTCATTTCATGACTTCAAATCCCATCATCAAGGTATTTGAGATCGTGCTCTTCGGCGGTTTTATCATCCATATACTCTATGGCCTCATTCTACAGATACAAAACTGGATGGCAAGGCCTGTACGCTATAAAAGGGAAGGGTTCTCGCATACTTCTTTCTTCAGCAAGTATATGATCCACACCGGTATCATTATCTTGATCTTCCTTACGATACACTTTATCAATTTCTATTTTGTGAAGCTGGGCTGGACATCAGCTCCGGAGGGTCCTATGTTGGTTGCCGGCAACCACGACTTTTACCACATGGCCATAAACCTATTCAGCACTACCTGGTATTCCGTCCTTTATATAGTCCTCATCATCATACTGGGATTTCACCTGAACCATGCATTTCAGTCGGCCTTCCAGTCGCTCGGACTGAATCACAGCAAATACACCCCGTTCATCAAGGCGGTGGGTACGATCTATTCGATCGTCATTCCGCTGGGATTCATAGCAATCCCCCTGTATTTCCTGTTTGTTTAACCACTTTCTGAAAAATAACACCTATAGATATGAAATTAGATTCCAAAATACCTGAAGGGCCTCTCGCCGAAAAATGGACTAATTACAAAGCAAACCAGAACCTCGTCAACCCTGCCAACAAAAGGAAGTTCGATATTCTTGTAGTAGGAACCGGACTTGCCGGAGCTGCGGCTGCTGCCAGCCTGGGAGAACTTGGTTTCAATGTGAAGATATTCTGCATACAGGACAGTCCCCGCCGGGCGCATAGCATTGCTGCGCAGGGCGGGATCAATGCAGCCAAGAATTATCCCAATGATGGAGATAGTATATACCGCCTCTTTTACGATACGGTAAAGGGGGGTGATTATCGTGCTCGGGAAGCCAATGTTTATCGCCTGGCAGAGGTCAGCAATAATATTATCGATCAATGTGTGGCCCAGGGTGTTCCTTTTGCCCGCGACTATGGCGGACTTCTTGATAATCGTTCTTTCGGGGGAGCACTGGTATCGCGTACTTTCTATGCACGAGGCCAAACCGGTCAGCAGTTGCTCCTGGGAGCATATGGAGCGCTCAGCAAAGAGATACATAAAGGATCTGTCGAGCTCTTCACCAGGAGGGAGATGATGGATCTGGTAATGGTAGATGGTATGGCTCGAGGAATCATTACCAGGAACCTGGTTACAGGAAAACTGGAAAGATATACCGGACACGCCGTTGTGCTCGCAACAGGAGGATACGGTAATGTCTTCTTCCTTTCAACAAATGCCATGAACTCAAATGGAAGTGCTGCATGGCAGGCATATAAACGCGGCGCCCTGTTTGGCAATCCCAGTTTCACGCAAATCCATCCAACATGCATTCCTGTGCACGGCGACTACCAGTCGAAGCTGACGCTGATGAGTGAAAGTCTTCGCAATGATGGCCGTATCTGGGTACCCAGGAACAAGGAAGATGCACAGAAGATCCAGAGAGGAGAGCTCAGGCCGACTGAAATAAAAGAAGAAGACCGGGATTACTACCTGGAAAGAAGGTATCCTGCCTTTGGTAATCTGACACCCCGTGATGTAGCATCACGCGCAGCCAAGGAACGTTGCGATGCAGGATATGGTGTGGGGAGTACCGGGCTGGCTGTGTACCTTGATTTTGCCGATGCCATCAAGCGCCTGGGCAAGGATGTTATTGAGGCCCGCTATGGCAACCTCTTCCAGATGTATGAGAAGATCGTGGATGACAATCCTTACGAAACACCCATGATGATATACCCGGCTGTTCATTATACCATGGGTGGTATCTGGGTTGACTACGAACTACAAACCACTATCCCGGGTTTATTTGCTGCAGGGGAAGCAAACTTTTCCGACCATGGAGCGAACAGGCTGGGGGCTTCAGCACTAATGCAGGGCCTGAGCGATGGGTACTTCGTGTTGCCATTTACGCTTCAAAATTATCTTGCAGATAAATTACAAGTTGAGCGGATATCAACGGATCATCCCGATTTTGAAAAGGCAGAGAAAGAAGTGCACGACCGCATGGAAAAACTCATGGCCATCAAAGGCAGCCGGAGTGTGGACACCTTCCACAAGAAGCTGGGCCTTATTATGTGGGATCATGTAGGTATGGCCCGCAATAAGGAAGGCCTTGAAGAGGCGATCCATATGATACAGGACCTCAGGGATGAGTTCTGGAAAGATGTGCGTATTCCGGGAAGCATTGACGAACTGAATACCGAGCTCGACAAAGCCATGCGCGTTGCCGACTTCCTGGAACTTGGTGAACTGATGGCCCGGGATGCCCTTGACAGGAATGAATCCTGTGGTGGCCACTTCCGTGAAGAATACCAGACCGAAGAAGGGGAAGCCCTTCGTGACGACCAGAATTTCACTTTCGTTTCTGCATGGGAATATAAAGGTCCCGGGAAAGACCCCGAGATGCACAAAGAAGCGCTGGTGTACGAAAATATTGAAGTAAAACAGCGTAATTATAAGTAATTAAGAGATTTAAAACATAAGAATACTACCATGGACCTAACATTAAAGATCTGGAGACAGGAAAATGCCAAAGCCAGAGGTAAATTTGAAACCTACAAAGTGACAGGTATCTCAGAGGAAGCCTCATTCCTCGAAATGCTCGACGTACTGAACGAGAGCCTTGTCGACAAGGTACAATTGCCAATAGCCTTTGACCACGATTGCCGCGAAGGCATATGTGGCATGTGCAGCCTGTACATTAATGGTCGACCCCATGGCCCGGATCAGGGCATTACCGTGTGCCAGATGCATATGCGGAATTTCAAGGATGGATCCACCATTGTGATCGAGCCATGGCGGGCCAGGCCATTCCCTGTCATCAAAGACCTGATGGTGGACCGTTCAGCATTTGATGAGATCATACAGGCAGGCGGTTACATTTCGGTTCGTACCGGTGGCATCCCCGATGCCAACGCCATCCCCGTTAAGAAAGAAAAGGCTGACCTGGCCATGGATGCCGCAGCGTGCATTGGATGCGGTGCCTGTGTAGCGGCATGCAAGAACGCATCCGCCATGTTGTTTGTTTCGGCCAAAGTGTCACAAATGGCCCTGTTGCCGCAGGGTAAGGTCGAAGCTTCCCGCAGAGTTCAGAAAATGGTTGCCAAAATGGACGAACTCGGCTTCGGGAACTGCACCAACACCTATGCCTGTGAGGCAGAATGCCCCAAAGAGATCAAGGTAACCAATATTGCCAGGCTCAACAGGCAGTTCTTTGGAGCCAAAATCGGTTCGGAGAAGATAAAATAACCCCCCTCTGTTTCTCCCCCCGAAACGGGGGGAGACCATTTTTAACGTACCTTCGTTGCATGCAATTTGCAGAGATCATAGGGCAGGATGCCGTGAAGCAAAAGCTGATCAGCACGGTGCATGAAAACCGCATCAGCCATGCGCAGCTTTTCCTTGGACCCGGTGGATCCGGGAAGCTCGCACTTGCAGTTGCCTATGCCCAGTATATCAACTGCAGCAGGAGAACAGAAACCGATTCCTGCGGGGTATGCCCCAGTTGTCAGCAAATTGCCAAACTTGCCCATCCCGACATCCACTTCTCCTACCCTATTATTCTCAGAAAAAAATCGGGTACCGACAAAAAAGTCGTTAGTAAAGACTACCTGCCAAAATGGAGAGAATATATCTTCGAAAAGCATTTTTTTCCGGAGCTCATTGAGTGGTACGGAAAGATGGAATCGGAAAAGAAACAGGGGGTGATCGGTGCAGACGAATGCAATGATATCATTAAAACCCTGAGCTATAAGAGCTACGGGGGCAAGTACAAAATAATGATCATCTGGATGGCAGAATTGCTCTATCATTCCGCTGCACCCAAGATCCTGAAAATACTGGAAGAGCCTCCCGAAAAAACACTCTTCATCCTGATCGCCGAAAGGCAGGAGCAGATCATAAGCACCATTCTGTCCAGAACGCAGATCGTGAAGATCCCGCCGCTGGATGATCCTTCCTTATCCAACACACTGGCGGTACAGTTCGGATACGATCCCGAACAGGTAAGTAATGTACTCAAGAACGCTTCCGGCAATGTGAACAGGGCGATAAATATACTGGAAGAAAGCTTGAGCGGCGAATTCTCATCATCTGAGTTCCGTGAATGGATGCTGCTCTGTTACCAGAGAAAATACAAAGCGCTGACAGATTTTGTAGGAAAGACCTCAAGAAAATCAAGGGCCGGTCAGAAACAACTCCTGTCTTTTGGACTGAACCTGGCCCGCAACTGCCTGTTGAGCCGTTACGGACGTGATGAGCTGCTTGCCTTTCCCGACGGGGAAGAAGAAAAATTTACCCTGAATTTTTCGAAGTTCATCAACGAAAAGAATGCCATAGCGTATTCCGGGCTTTTCGAGGAGGCCATTCATCATATCGACCGAAACGGAAATGCCGCAATAATCTTTATGGACGTATCCCTGAAGGTAGCCCGCCTGCTGAATCCCCGCAGCTAGGTTTTACACAGGTTTTTGCTATTTTTGTATACTTGAAGAAGAAGAGCATGGACGAGAAGAACGAGAATACCGTTAACAATAACTTCCTGAGCAGGGGTTGTTCCGCTGCTCCACGCATATACGACAGGAACGACAATATTTACAGCCACGGTTGTTGCAAACTTGACAGCTGCGACTGGCTTGCGGATATCCCCATTGCCGAGGGCGGGGCGGTCTTCCCGCATGTCGAGATCAGGTTTAAAAACAGTCGGCTGGAGTTTTTCACCGCTCCCGCCGAACTTGAGCTTGAGGAGGGCGATATCGTGGCCGTTGAGGGATCGCCGGGACACGATATAGGCATCGTTTCACTTACGGGGGAAGCAGCCAAACTGCAAATGAAAAAGAAAAAGGCAAACCCCTATGCGGAAGACCTGAAAAAAGTGTATCGCAGGGCCCGTGTATCCGATATTGAGAAATGGCTCCATGCCGTTGACCGGGAAGAAGGTGCAAAATTCAAGACCCGGGAGATAGCAGGGAACCTCAAGCTGGAAATGAAGATCAATGACGTTGAATACCAGGGTGATGGCACAAAAGCAACATTTTATTACACTGCCGAAGAGCGGGTTGATTTCAGGGAACTGATCAAATTGCTGGCCGATGAATTCAAAGTCAGGATCGAAATGCGCCAGATTGGTGTAAGGCAGGAGGCCAGCAGGCTTGGCGGGATCGGTTCCTGCGGCCGGGAACTCTGCTGCTCAACCTGGATGTCGAGTTTCAAATCGGTGAGTACCAGCAATGCACGCCTCCAGCAACTGTCGCTGAATCCTCAGAAACTTGCCGGTCAATGTGGAAAGCTCAAGTGTTGCCTGAATTTCGAGAGTGAGATGTATGAAGATGCATTAAAGGAATTTCCGAGCAGCAAGATCCTACTGAAAACCAAGAAAGGGAATGCTGTCCACCATAAGAACGATGTTTTCAAGCAACTTATCTGGTATTCATACGAAAATGAACGATCTGATATCATGGCCATCCCGCTCGACAAAGTAAAGAGCATTATTCAAAAAAACGAAAAAGGGATTTTGCCGGACAAACTTGAGGATTTTGCCTTTGTGAAGGACAAGAAAGTCGACTTTGAGAATGCTGCCGACCAGGATGACCTTAAAAGGTTCGATTAATACACAATATTTGATGGATTTCTCCTTTATGTATCTGAATGCTCCGATTAACATGAGAATGCAAAGACTTATCTTTTTTGCGATCATCACATTAGCCCTGTCGTTTTTTTCCTGCAACAGGGGGGTGATCTATCATGAATATGCCAGCATTGATGATGCGGGATGGCACAAGGATTCCATATACCACTTTGAAATGCTGATCGAAGACAGTTTATCCATCAATGACTTTTTTATAAATATCCGCAACAATACCGATTACCCTTACAGTAACCTCTATCTTTTTGTTACAACAGAGTTTCCAAACGGGCACAGCACGCGCGACACGATCGAGTGTATTCTGGCAGGAAAGGACGGCCGTTGGCTCGGCTCCGGCAGCGGCAGGATAAGGGAAAACAAGATCATGCTTCAAAAGTCGCTGCGTTTTCCTTTGAAGGGAATGTATGACATTTTCCTTGAACAGGCCATGCGCAAAACGGTATTACCCGGTATTGAGGATATTGGATTCAGTGTGGAGTTAAGTGAAAATCAATAAATCAGGGCGGGAATGTCATTCTTAAAACGCATACGCATCAGTTACATCTTCAGGTTCTGGGTATTATATGTGTTGAGCTTGTTGCTGGCATTTGTCATATTCTTTGGTATTGCCCAGGGCTGGTTTGGCTCTATGCCCTCCTTTGAAGAACTTGAAAATCCCGAGCGAAACCTTGCTTCCGAAGTATATTCGTCCGATGGTTACATGTTGGGCACGTATTATATCGAGAACCGGTCTGACGTACATTTTGAAGACCTGCCTCCTTACCTGGTGCAGGCCCTGCTTGCAACCGAAGACATACGGTTTTACAATCATGCGGGTGTTGATATGAAAGCTCTCGGGCGTGTTGCATACGGGTTGCTCAGTGGAAATTACCGCGGCGGCGGAAGCACCCTTACGCAGCAGCTTGCAAAAAACCTCTTTCCCAGGGGAAACCTCAGCAAGTTTCAGCTTGTAGGACGAAAGTTGAAGGAATGGGTCACCGCCATCAAGCTTGAAAAGAACTACAGCAAGGAGGAGATCATGGCCATGTACCTGAATACCGTATCATACGGCCACCATGCTTTTGGTATCAAATCAGCTGCCAGGACCTTCTTCAATAAAACGGTTGACTCGCTGAGTTTGCCGGAAGCGGCCCTGCTGGTGGGTGTAGTGAATGCACCGACATGGTACAGCCCGATACGTAACCCCGAAAGGGCATTCGACAGACGAAACCTGGTTCTGAGCCAGATGCTGAAGTACGGTTTCATCAATGATTCGATTTTCGATACCATTTCACGCACACCCATCGATATGTCGAACTTCAATGTTCAGGACCATACTTCAGGCATGGCCAGGTATTTTCGTGAATACCTCCGGTCGGAGATGAATGACTGGTGCGAACACCACTATCGCCCCGATGGGACTCCCTATAACCTCTACAGGGATGGCCTCAGGATATACACGACCATTGATTCTCGCATGCAAGGCTATGCAGAGGAAGCAGTGCAGGAACACCTCGGGGAAGATCTTCAGCCCAGTTTTGATGAACATTGGAAAGGATATACATGGGCACCCTTTGTTTTTGATAAAGATGTTGTGGAGCAAGAAGTTGCAAAGCTTATGGACCAGGCCATGCGACGTTCGGAACGCTACCGTAAAATGAGCGCAGCAGGCATAGATACCGATTCGATAGAAATGGCGTTTGAAACTCCCCGGGAAATGGAGATATTCTCCTGGGATGGCCCGATCGATACCATTTTGAGCCCTATGGATTCGATCCGGTATTATAAACACATCCTCCAGGCAGGCCTGCTATCAATAGAGCCAAATACGGGTGCCGTGAAAGCTTATGTCGGGGGCATCGACTACATGTATTTCAAGTATGACCATGCCACACTCAGCCGCAGGCAGGTAGGATCTACATTCAAGCCTTTCCTTTACACGCTAGCGATGCAGCAGGGAGAATTCTCGCCATGTTACGAGGTCGCCAACATACAATATACAGTTGACCTTCCGACAGGTGAAATCTGGGCGCCCAGGAACTCATCGTCCGACCGTGTTGGTGAAATGGTCACGCTTAAATGGGCGCTGGCGAACTCCAACAACTGGATCTCCGCCTTTCTCATGCGAAGGTACTCCCCGCTTTCGGTGATCAGGATGGTCAGGAACATGGGGGTGACAAGCAGCATCGATCCCGTGCCCTCCATCGCCCTCGGATCATGCGACCTGAGCCTCTACGAAATGGTCGGGGCCATGAATACATTCGCCAGCAAAGGGATGTATGTAAAACCCCTGTTCATCACCAGGATAGAAGACAAAAACGGCAACGTCATCGAGAGTTTTGTTCCAGAAAGAAGGGAAGCCATGAGTGAAGAAACCGCTTTTCTCATGCTGGAACTCATGAAAGGGGTTGTGGAGTCGGGTACCGGCATACGCTTGAAATTCAGGTATGGCTTTGACAATCCCATAGCCGGGAAAACCGGCACCACGCAGAACCAGTCCGACGGCTGGTTTATGGGTATCGTGCCCCAGTTGTCGACAGGAGTATGGGTCGGATGCGAGGACCGGAGTGCACATTTCCGCACCATCACACTCGGCCAGGGAGCCAATATGGCCCTGCCTATCTGGGCGATATACATGAAAAAAGTTTATGATGATCCCGAGCTGAATTATACCAAAGGCGACTTTGAACGGCCTTTGAAAGAGCTTTCCGTTGAAGTCGATTGCGACAAGTATACGTCCGAAGGCGAAAGCATGCTGGAAGTTGAAGAGGATGTTATTGAATTCTGACATCAGGAACACAAGCAAGGTTTTTTCCTATCTTTGCCCCAATATTAGCCCTTGAGAAACGCTTATGACAAAAGGTGAATACCAGGTCTCGGTAATCATTCCGGCCTATAATGAAGAAACAGGGATCAAAGGTACCCTGGAAAATCTTGTGGCCGGGAAATACCATGAAAAATATGAGATCATCGTAGTGGATGATGGTTCAACCGACAAAACAAAGGAAATTTGCGAAGAATTCCCGGTCAGGGTGATCAGCCATACCGTTAACAAAGGTTACGGTGCAGCATTAAAAACCGGTATCAGAAAGGCCACATCCGATAAAGTTGCGTTTATGGACAGCGACGGCCAGCATGACCCGAAATATCTTGATAAACTTGTTGAGATGCTGGATGAGCACGAAATGGTGATCGGCTGCAGGACTGAAGACTCCTTCCAGGTTAAGAACCGCCAGGCAGGCAAAAAAGTGATCAGGATGGTTGGGGAGTTCCTTGTTGAACAAAAACTGCCCGATTATAATTCAGGGTTCAGGGGCTTTGAAAAAAACCTGATCCGCGATATGTTGCACTTCATGCCCAATGGATTCTCTTTCTCAACAACATCAACACTGGCGTTTATGAAGGAAGGTTACAACATCGCCACCTTCCCCATCGTGGTGGAAGAGCGGGTTGGCCGCAGGAGCAACGTGAAGTTCATCAAGGACGGGACAAAAACACTGATGCTGCTGCTCAGGATCATCATGCTCTTCAACCCGCTGAAGATATTCCTCCCGGCTGCCCTGGTTTCGGGTGCTGCCGGTGTCGCTTACGGGGTTTGGGGCTTTGTCATCGCAGGAAGGTTCTCTAATGGTGCGATCATACTGCTTACACTCGGAATGATACTTTTCTTTATCGGCCTTATTGCCGACCAGATATCGCTGCTCAACCGCAAACATTAGCAATGAAACACTATCCGCCGGATTTCAGGAACAAATGGTCAGACAAGGAAGTGGAAGCCCATTGGGATAGTGTGGCCTCTATCTATGTTGCAGAAAATGACAAGCTAAAAGACACCCACGACCAGCGCTTTACACAGAGTGTTACTTACCTCGGCCTTCAAGCCGGACAAAAGGTGATCAATATCTCCAGCCGGGATTGTGAAGCCAACGACTATATTATTAAGGCCGAACCAAGCGTGAAGGTTATCAATACCGAGATCTCATCCGGGCTGATGGAAGAAGCCAGGAAATACCGCGATTATGTTGAGCAGGTAAAGATCGACACCTATTCAAAGCTTCCTTTTGAAGATGAAAGCTTCGACAGCGTGCTGACGCTGGAAACCCTGGAGCATGTTGAGCAGCCCCTGCAATTCCTAATGGAGTTGCACCGAGTTGCAAAGCCAGGCGCCCGGATGGTGCTCAGTTGCCCTCCTGCAACCAGTGAGATCCCCTACCAGGTGTTTACCTTCCTGTTTGGAGGACATGGTGAAGGACCACATAAGTTTCCTTCTTCAAGGACGGTAAAAAGATGGTTTCAGCTTACGAACTGGAAATTAATTGAACATAAAGGGACGCTGTTGATGCCTGTTGGACCAAGATTTTTTAAAAACCTTGGCGAGAAGATCATCTCTTCCTGCCAGGGTACATTTATTGCCGAGCTGGGTATACGCCAGTTCTTTGTTTGTGAAAAAGGCTAAAAACATACAGGATGTGGTGCGCAGCGGCCTGTGCAATCGCTGCGGAACCTGCGTTGGGCTGTCGGGCGGGAAGATCAGCTTTTCCGACCGGACCAAAAAATTTGTTCCTGTTGTGAGCCGGGAGCTGGATGAAGCTGAAAATAGGAAGTTACTACAGTTTTGCAGTGGGAATGCATTTAACTTCCCGGAACAGAATGAGCGCATCTACGGGAAAGAAAGCCACCACAATATTTTCACGGGTACCTACCGGAATATCTATATCGGGAACTGTACCGATGAAGAAATAAGGAGGAACGGGGCCAGCGGCGGAATACTATCGGCTGTGCTTACCTGGTTGCTCGAAAAAGGTAAAATTGATGGCGCGGTAGTCGTTGGCATGTCGGAAGAAGAGCCCTGGCTCACCAGGCCATTTATTGCTACAACAAAAGAAGAGATCCTACAGGCTGCGCAAAGCAAATATATCATTACGTCGACCAATGAGCTCCTGCCTGAAATTGAACGTTTCAAGGGTAAACTGGCCTTTGTTGGCCTTCCCGGGCAGGTTCAGTCAATACGATTACTGCAGGAACAGGGACATTCTTCGGTAAAGAATATTGAATACATCTTAGGCCCGTTTTATGGCAATACATTGCATTTCTCATCGGTAAAGAGCTTTCTTCGTTCATACGGCGAAAAGGATTACCGTAAGATCAGGAAACTCTACTTCCGGTATGGTGAATGGCCGGGGAATATGCGGGTTGAACTGGAAAATGGCAGGGTACTGGAACTACCCAAGTTTCATGCCAACTACCTGATCCCGTTCCACATCGTGAAGAACAGCCTATTGTGCACCGATCTCAGTAATGAGTTCACAGATATTTCGGGTGGCGATGCCTGGGCCCCTGTATATGAGGAAAGGGGAAAAGGGTTTTCCATGGTGCTGGCACGTTCGCAGAAAGGTCAGGATATCATCAATGCCATGCAGAAGGAAGGACTGCTCAGCCTGGATCTCATCGATGAAAATAAGGCCATTACCATGCATTCTCACGGTTACGACCTGAAAAAGCGGGGCACCTTTATCCGGATGAAATACCGCAAATGGCTGGGCAGGAAAAACCCGGATTACGGCTATGAGATGAAAGGATTTGCCCTTAAGCGTTACATCATGGAGGTTGTTATCGACGCGCTATTCCTGGTGCTGGGCACACGTTTTTCACGTTTTCTTATCGAACGTATTCCACCAAAAACAGTAGGCCGTGTGTTCGAAAGATCGAGGAACATCTGGAAGCGCTCAACGAAAAAGATCAAACGCTCACACATTGATCCTGGAGATGAATGATCACGCCAACATAGGAAAAATCAAAAGACCCAGGAGGCTCAGCCCTTTCCTGCTGATCAGGTTGTTGGGGGTCGGGTTGTTCATTTATATCCTGGCAACGGTCGACCTGGATGCTTTATGGATGCATATGAAAGAAGTGCAGGGGCACTACCTGCTCCTGGCCATTTTTTTCCAGGTCATGCTCCTGTTTATCAAAGCCCTTCGATGGCATATCCTTAATGATGGCAGTATGGAGACCATGAGATGGATAAGGAGCTTCGGAGAATTCTTTGAAAGCTATGCTATAGGCGTGATTACCCCGGGCAGGCTGGGTGAACTGGTAAAAGCCGGACATGCCAAAGAAAAGAACAGGATCATGGAAACCGGCATCAGGGTAGTGGTGGAAAGGGGCTTCGACCTCGGTATTTTTGTGGTCATCGCCGGACTGGCATTACTATTCACATTCACTGATACTACCACAAACATATTGGGCTTGCTGGCATTGCTCGGTGGACTGGTTGTAATGATACTTGCCTTTATTTTTATGGAATCTGCAAGGGCAACCCATTTTGTGCAGGTTCTCCTGAACCGTTTGCCATTCCTTTCACTTAATCTCGATCTCAACTTCAGAAAGAGGGCTGGTAACATACAGGCTGTTATTTTCCTTTTGTCAGTGATCAGCAATCTAAGTTATTTTGTTTCCTGCTATTTCCTCGCAGCCGGTTTATCTTTTGAGCTGTCATTTCTGTATATCTCCGGCGCAGTTGCTATCGCCGGCCTGCTGAATATGCTTCCCATAACGGTAATGGGGCTCGGTACCAGGGAAGGGACTTTCCTTTTGCTGTTCAACCCGCTGGCCGAACCACTCATCCTCGCTTTCTCAGGGCTTGTATTTTTAGTTGCCCAGATCGGGGGTGGGATCATAGCGTTTATACTGGGATACGTCTTACTGCTGATCTGCAATAAGAAATAATCGCTACCGGGTCATTGTATTTCGCTCATTTCTTTTACTTTTGCTGCCCAGAAATCTACTCTTTCATGGACCAGACAATACTCGTGACCGGGGCAAACGGTTATCTCGGAACATACATCTGTAAAGAACTGCTTACCAGGGGATATAAGGTCCTTGCCCTGAAGTATGATCATTATGCATCAACTATTATCGAGCATGATAATATCAGTTACCTCTATTGTGATATCACCGGCAATATTGATGAGCAAATAGGTGGGCAGGTAAAAAATGCCAGCATTGGGGCAGTGATCAATGCAGCCGCTCTCCTGGGAAGTTCCGATTACGATAAAAACTATGCAGTCAATGCCCTGGGTGTTCAAAATATGATGAACTTCTGCAAGGCAAAAGACATAACCCGATTTATCCAGATCAGCAGTGTTGTGATCCTGAAAGAATTTAAAGGTCCTTACGGAGAAACCAAATTGATCGGGCAGGAATTCCTGGAAAAATCAAACCTGGATTATACCGTATTTATCCCGGCCATGATACTGGGCCCCGAAGGATTGGGGATCAATAGAATACTCAAGAATGTATTCAGGATGCCTTTTATCGTTCCGCTCGTAGGCTATGGCCGGCAAACACAACATCCGATCTTCGTAAAGGACTTTGCTGAATATATTGTTAAATCGATCGACAGGCAGGCTGCATTCAAGAAGACTTACCAGATCGCAGGAGATGAGGTAGTCTCTTTCCGCAATTTTATTGCCCTGGTGCTCAGGATCAGGAAAAAGCGGAAATTCTTTCTGCCGGTCCCCCCGGCTATTGTAAAATTGATGGGCAGGGGGTTCCAGAAATTTCAGAAAGTACCTCTGTTCACCGCAGAACATGTTAAGGGAGTAATGCAGGATTCAAGACTCGATACATCTGACCTGAAGAGCGACCTGGATTTCAAGCCAACTCCCCTCGAAGAAGCCCTTACTTACAGCCTCAACATAATTGGCGAGAATTGGAACTACTATCTGACGCCCCGGGAAGAAAAATCAATAAAGCTTTAGAAAAACTCTACGGTAAAGTCATCCACAATTACTTCCCTTTTACCAGAATACCAAACATACACTTTCATAATGTCACCGGGTGATTTTATTTCCTTTGTTTCGGCAGCCATCCTTATTTCGTTCCACTCACCAGTCTTTATGTCTTCCGGATTCGAATCAACCGATTGATAAACATAAACACCTTCTTCGTTCTCAACTGAGAATACAAGATGAAAAGGATTATACGCGGCATGCTCTGGAACGTAAACATAGGCTGAAGCCCTTAGCAAAATTCGGGTGCTATCCCGCAGATTTCTGATCTCCGTTTTTATTCCGGGACTGTACGGATTATAAATATTCAACCATATCGCTGTTTCACCTGATCGGGTAATCTCCTTTTCAATCAGGTTGGCATTTAAATCAGGCAATAAACCTTCATAATCGTCATAAAACGTATTATTTGCGGTGAGGTTTTTGAACCTGTTTTCAAACACTTTGCGTTCTTCCTCCTGTTCCTGTTGCTTAGCCTCCCTCCAAAGCATACCGAAATATTTTTCATCTGTCTTCATGAAGACCCTCCAGTATTTCTCTTCATCCATATTCCAGTACAGTATCCAGTTCTTGTATTGAAACACCTGTACCATATTCATCCAGATCACCAAAGGCGTGGCAACATATATCAAGTAGCGCAATACCTTGTACTTTGTATCCGTTAAGGCAAGTCCAAGCAGTAAGGCAAAAACGATATAATGATCAAGAAAGGCCCTGTGGCCGAAACTCATGCCATACCACCAGTTTCTCCAGGAAGAAATGACATACAGTACGATCAGGCAATAAGCAAGCAAGGTAAGTGCCTGGTATTTGCTTTTCCTGAAAAGATAGATAAATCCAGGAATTGCAAATATGAGTATCGGGGTATATACAAACAGGCCTTTGCGGTAGCTGAATAAAACATCGAAAATGTGTGGATCCAGGAAGTTAAATCCCAAACCGGTATACGTCCAGACAAAGAATTGTCCCACCTGAACATAATACAGGGCCGGTTGTATGGCCAGTATACCAAAGAAAATCACCAGTGCGATCGCCAGTTCCTTCAGGTGCTTGAACAGTCCGAGGAATGCGCTTTTTAATGATTCCCAGTCTCCGGCAAGAAATGGTATTGCCGCTGCAATCATCATATTGGTGGGTCGCATCAATATGATCAGGGCAAGAAGTAATGACGACAGATAAAGATGCTTCGCTCTCCTGGTCATGATATAGCGCTTCATATAATAGAAAAAGAGCACGAATGCTGAGAAGGTGTAGATGTGAGTGAAGCTCGCATCAACAGTCGTATAAAAATATATCGGGGTGGCAAATACGATCAATACCTGTACAAGAGCAACATGGTATTTGTTCACTCCATACAATTCGAGGAACTTCTTGATCCCCCATAATGCCAGAAGGAGATAAAATATTGCAGCAAATCCTATTCCGTATTGATATAAAGGAGCATAACCGTCAGTAGGCAATCCCAGCACCATGCTACCCAGGTGAGCAGCCAGGAAAAACGGCAGGAAAAACAGCGCTATCCCGGCAAAGGTTATGTTCGCTATTCCTCCTTCAACCTCCCTGCGAAAATCAACATAACTCTCCGGAGCATAATACTTCGATTCATACTCATCGATAAAGCCGTATTCCAGGTCCTGGTAAATAAAAATGGCAGTGAGATAGGCATAATAGCCTTTCCCGTCGCTATTGATATAATTCCCGTTATATCTTCCGTGTTGCCAGGTATAGAACAGCATCAGGAAGGCAATGATCAGGGTTGCATGCTTTATCACATAGTTATTGAAAATGAAACCAAGCACGGTTCTTAACTTCTCCATTATATACTATTTGAATTTTTTTCTACTCCAGATGTTGTATTTCAGTATGCACCAGATCGCCCTGAACCCATCGCTGGCCCCGATCTTTTTCCCTTCATCGTAGGTACGACCATAATACGATATCCCTACTTCATAGATCCTGATGCCCGGGATCCGCGATATCTTGGCCGTAACTTCAGGTTCAAAGCCAAAGCGTTTTTCCTTGAAATAGATCTTCTTGATATACTCTGCCCTGAACAGTTTATAGCATGTTTCCATATCAGAAAGGTTCAGGTTGGTAAACATATTCGAAAGGAAGGTCAGGAACTTGTTCCCGATCGAATGCCAGAAAAACAGGATGCGGTGAGGTTTTCCTCCCATAAAACGTGAGCCGTAGACTACATCCGCATGTCCATCGATCACCGGTTTAAGGAGTATATTGTATTCCTCCGGATCATATTCCAGGTCGGCATCCTGGATGATGATAAAGTCCCCTTTTGCCTCCTCAATTCCGCGATGAAGTGCAGCTCCCTTTCCCATGTTCTTTTCCTGTTCGTAAAAGCTGATCTCATGATCCGGATGATCCGAGATGTACTTCGTAACTGCATCTGCAGTCCCGTCGGTCGAGCAATCGTTTACGATGATCACCTCCTTGTCAAAACCACCATCCAGTTCCACTTCCAGGACCTTGTCCAGTATCAGGTGGATGGTTTTCTCTTCGTTATAAGCGGGAATGAGTATTGAAAGCTTCATATGGTTTCCGCGTCCGGATTAATCCTCAAAAATATTAAAATATAGTAAGATAAGTAGCATATTTTAAGTTTCCAGATTCGAAGATCCAAGATCCAGGCTCCAGGATCCAGAACAAATCCCAAATTCCAGATATGAATTCATCCAAAATGTCCTTGATTGAACCATTTTAGATCATTTGAATATTTGAATTATTGCTGTCCGGGATAATTTTTTATAATGCGATATAGTCTTTTATTGGAAGGACTTTGGTGAAGAGGAAAATTGGGGGGGCTTGCAATGGAGTTTCATGCCGGCAATGCCTCGACTACCGCTCGGCATGACAAGACATTGTTTTTTTGGGGGATAAGGGCGCGGCACTCAATAACTTGATTTCATTGGTGTGCCGCGCCCTTCTTCCAAAAACAAACCTTGAGCTGTCATCGCGAGCGGAGACGAGCGACAACATCCAAGAAGTATAACTATTACAATTATAAGAAACAAAAATTTTTACCGGACGCTAGT
>JAZBOU010000023.1:0-2611 GCA_036351275.1 Bacteroidales bacterium | reverse complement strand
TGCATTCTGGGCGGATGTATCTGATTTCACCTCTTCTATGCTGAAATCAGGCTCCAATGCACAGATCGACTATACCGTTTATCTGCCGCTTAATGTTGAACTCAGCATTGAACTCAAGTTCGGCAATCTTTATATGACCGACCATAATAGCAAAACAACAGTATATTTATCCAACGGCGATTTTCGGGGTGGAAACTTCAACGACCTGGCTCTCGACCATAGTTTTGGGATCGTACATCTCGACAGCATGAGAACCGGGTCCATGACGCTTGCTTACAGCGAACTCCGAATGAAGCATGCAGGTAACATCAGGATCAGCAGTAAATCTTCCAGGCCGGAGATCAGCAGCTTCCACAATATCCGCCTGAATTCAAAGCGCGACACCTATTTCTTCAAAAAAGCGGGAACCATCAGCGGAGAAACCTCATTCTCGTACCTGACACTCGAGAAACTCGATGGTGACCTTATGCTGACCATGAATTATGGTAACCTTGATATAGGGGGGTATGGCAAAAACTTCAGCCTGCTGAACCTCAATGCAGAATACACCGATGTCAAGCTGATTTGCTCCACTGCCGGTTCATATGCTTTCGAGGCCTATTATAATCGTAAGACCAAAATGATATACCCTGTCGGATCCGATAAATTCGATAAGAAAGAAATGAATGGCGATGAAGGTGCGTACCTGGTCACAGGATATTGCGGGAATGACAAAGAGGATGCACCCAGGATCAAGCTTACCATGAACGGCGGGAGTGTAAACTTAATTCAACAATAAGTTCTGGAGAGGGAAAAATGAGATCAATCATAATCATAATACTATTTCTTACTGCCCTGAACCTGAATGTTCAGGGCCAGGAGAAGAGGCATGCCATAAGCGGAAGAGTTGGCTTATCAAGCGGGATCGCTTACCAGCATATGGTTGACGATTTCAGGGGATATAAAGGCCTGATGACTTTTCGCGACGGCGGCGTGCAGATCACGGCACTTATCGAATCCCACAGGCCCATGTACCTGAAATTCACGGATAGAATGAATTACTACATGGGCATGGGTGCGCATATCGGGTTTACCCGCTGGGCCCCGAGAAGGGGCTTATACCCAAATCCGTTTTATTACAGAACATCCGGGTCATTTGCACCTGTTATCGGACTGGATGCGATCTTTGGCATCGAATACAGGATGAACCGTATTCCGCTTTCATTCAGCCTGGACGCCAAACCATTTTTTGAATTGTTCGGACATACTATATTCCGTTTGTCACTGCTCGACATCGGACTGTCAATCAAAGTTCACTTTTAAGCTAAAAATTTACGATCATGAAAAATAATAATTATGTACTAAAACCCATTGTGGTTTTTATGTTGACCGCAGTCCTGTTCCTTCCCGCATCCGCCCAGGAAGAAGAGGAAGTATCGACACTTTTCGGCAGCAACAACGGCAGCATCCACCACGGTGGATGGGGAGCGCTTACTTTTGGCTACACACAGATCGATGGTAAAGACACCTACCTGATGGGGGCACGGGGTGGCTGGCTTATCGACCACCATTTCACCATCGGCCTTGCAGGCAGCGGGTTCATCAGCGATGTAGACTATTACCTGGATGATTACGCCAAAAATCCTGTCAACATCGCAGGGGGCTACGGGGGTCTCCTGCTGGAAGCGAACATCATGCCTTTCTACCCTGTTCATGTAACCATTCCGGTCATTATCGGGGCGGGCGGCATAACCTATACCAATCAGAAATGGTGGGAAGGAGACGATTATGATGAACCAGCAAGATCGATCGATTCCGATGCATTCTTTGTGCTGGAGCCCGGTATCGAGATAGAGATCAACCTGATCAGTTTCATGCGGCTCGCCATTGGCGGATCATACCGCTATACTTCCAATGTGAGCCTGATCAACAGCGAAGGAGACCTTCTCAGGGGGTTCAATGGATACTTCGGCCTGAAATTCGGATGGTTCTAAAAAGTTTTGGGTTTTGAGGGTTGGGGTTTGAGTTATTGCTGATCTCAGATTTCATATATCATATTTCAGATCTCCCCAAGCCCCAGGCCTCAAGCCTCAAACCCAAAATTTTGTATTTTCGTGGACTAACCCATTGCCATGAAAAAGATCGCTTTCTTCAGCCTTTTATTGCTTACCATCGGGGCCCAGGCCCAGTTCAGTCAGCATTTCAAAAACAAGACCCTCCGCGTCGATTATGTCCACTCCGGTAGTGCCGAAGCTGAATATTTCGTTTTTGATACGTTGTATAGCGAAAAATACTGGGGTGGATCCATAACCAACCTCATCGATGCCTTCGATTACGGCAATCATAAGTTTGAAGTGTATGATGCCCTGACCAATGAACTCCTCTACTCAAGGGGATTCTCATCCCTTTTCAGGGAATACCAGGCAACTCCGGAAGGACAGTCGGGCTGCAAGGCATTCGACGAAACGCTTGTAATGCCCTTTCCCAAACACGCTGTAAACATTGTTTTTTACAGCCGCCAGCAGGACCTTAGCTGGAAAAAACTGTTCATCCTCCCCGTTGATCCAGGGAATAGGAAGATCCATAAAAACAAACAAAAAAAGTACAAGAAGAGTAAAATCCATTATGCCGG
>JAZBOU010000022.1:0-8713 GCA_036351275.1 Bacteroidales bacterium | reverse complement strand
CTGGAGAAGGAGGCTCCCGGAAAATGGCTTTTGAACGGGAAATACCCTGCACAGAATTACAATGTAAGTATGCTGTTGCGTACGATCAAAGATCTCACCGTACGATATCCTGTACCACTGGCTGCCCGTGATAATGTAATCACGCGGATGGCCACTGTTTCCCGTAAAGTTGAGATCTACCAGATGTCGCATCGCATCAACCTGTTCAATAAGATCAAACTCTTTCCCTATGAGAAACTGGCAAGGGTGTATTATGTAGGCGACGCTACCCAGGACAATATGGGAACCTATATACAAATGGAGGGGGCGGACCAGCCTTACGTGGTTTTCCTTCCCAGCCTGAGGGGCTTCATTTACCCACGCTATTCCACCGATGAAGATGACTGGCGCGATCAGACCATTTTCAGGACCCCACTGCAGGATTTTGCATCCGTTGAGATACAGTTTGTGGAGGAACCGGAGGAATCTTTCAAAGTTGAGGCCGATAGTGAAGGCAACCTGTATCTTTACCCGGCAGGAAGGAATGAGCCTGTGGTTTATGATACGCTCCGGATGCTCCAGTTTGTGACCGCTTTCAAAGATATCAGGTACGAATCGGTGCTAAACAACAAACTGGAAGCCGAATATATCGATTCGATCGCTTCAGGCCCTGTTGCACATTATATCACCCTGCGCGAACGTGACGGGGATGAGGTGATGGTAAGGACCTATCGGAAAGGCGGTTTTGCAGAACTCTACGATAAAGAAGGGGCGGCACTGGAACCTTTCGACCTGGACCGGCTGTATGCCTACCTCAATGATGAGGACTTTGTCCTGATCCAGTACTTTGTTTTCGATAAGGTGCTGCGCACATCCTCCTACCTGAGGAAGATGGAATGACGTTACCGGCTATAAACGATAGTTTTGAGACTTCTTATCCTTACACAGTATTATCCACCTGAAACAGGGGCGGCACAAAATCGCCTGCATGAGCTGGCCGTTCGATTAAAGGCCCTCGGAGTGGAGGTAAAGGTGCTTACTGCCATGCCGAACTATCCGAAAATGCAGCTGTTTGAAGGCTACCGGGGCAAATGCCGGTATAGTGAAGTGATGGATGGGATCAAAGTTTATCGTTCCTGGATCTATGTAAAGAACAGCAGGTCGATATTTCAGCGCCTGCTGAGTTATTTTTCTTTTGTTTTTACTTCTTTTTTTGCCGGCTGGTTCCGTGCAGGGAAATGTGATTACATCCTTTGTGAATCACCACCCCTTTTCCTGGGCATGTCGGCATACCTGCTTTCGCGATTAAAGAGGGCAGGAATGATATTCAACGTATCGGACCTCTGGCCGGAAAGTGCAGAAAAACTCGGGCTGATCAGCAATAAAACCCTGCTTGGCATGAGTACGCGCCTGGAAGAATGTCTTTACCGTAAGTCGAGGTTGATCACCGGGCAGACAAAGGGGATCGTTGAGAATATATCCCGGCGATTCCCTGAAAAAAAAGTATGGTGGCTTCCGAACGGAGCCAACCTGGAGCTTTACAAACCCGACGAAGTGGTCTCCTCCTGGAGAAGAGACCACGGCTACTCCGAAACGGACTTCCTTTGTTTTTATGGAGGTATCCTTGGGTATGCACAGGGACTTGAGGTCATATTAAAGGCGGCTGACAGGCTTCGCGACAAGATGAAAATACGTTTTGTCATCATGGGGAACGGTCCCCTTGAGGAAGCATTGAAAAAGCAAAAAGAGCAGATGGATCTTCCGAATGTTGCGTTTTACGATAGTGTGTCCAAACCCGGGATCCCTGCCGTGCTGGCTGCAATGGATGCTTCCGTTATCCCTCTGAAAAAACTGGACCTTTTTAAAGGGGCCATCCCGTCGAAGATATTTGAAAACCTCGCTATGAAAAAACCTATCCTGCTTGGTGTGGAGGGTGAAGCGAAAGAACTGTTTATTGATGAAGGAGGGGCCGGGCTGGCATATGAACCCGAAAATGATGCAGACCTGGCGGAAAAGCTTGTACTTTTATCCTCAAACCCTCAAATGTGCAGTTCTTTTGGAGAAAGGGCACGAAAATATGCTGTAGATAAGTTTAACAGGGATAAGATCGCAAGGGACTTTTATGGCGTATTAATGGAGATCGACACATAATGCTGATCAGCGATAAACATATTAGCCGTATCTATGAAATGGGATTGGTTTTGCTGGCATTCAGCATCCCCATTTATCGCAAGGTGATCCCTTATGTTATTGCTGCCATTGTGATCACATGGTTTCTGGAGGCTGATTTCGCAGTCAAGGCAAGAAGAGTCGTCGAAAATACCCACAGGAGAAATACATTGCTCTTCGCAGGTCTTTACCTGCTTTATGGATTCGGAATGCTGTTTACCGGAAATCTTGATGCGGGCCTGTTTAACCTGGAAGTAAAGATGTCGCTCTTTATTTTTCCCGTACTCATGTCGACAATCAGGGAGGATGTTCTTACCCTGGCCATTGCCCGGAAGGTTTTGTGGGCTTTTATTTTCGGTGTGCTGACATCCATCGGTATCTGTTATGGACAGGCCTTGTATCACTTCTTCCGGGAAGGGAGTCTGGCAGTTTTCTATTACAGCAGCCTTTCTCCCCTGATCCACCCCTCCTACATGGCCATGTATGTCATTTTTGCCATGGCTGCAATATTGTATTTTCTCTCCAGGGGGGTTGTGAAAGGAAGGGTTAAAAGGGTATTGTCGGTGGTCCTGCTTATAGTATTTGAGATCTTTGTGATCATGCTTAGCTCAAAGGCCGGCATACTGGGCATGGTCATCCTGTTGATCCTCTTCCCGTTATATCTTTTGCTGGCCGAACGCAAGATATTAAAAGGACTGGCGGTGAGTATGGTACTCTGGTTATCCTTTGCCCTGCTTTTTGTTTCCTTCCCGGTGTCTGCTGAACGTTTCGAAGAGACCAGGGCAGCCATCGAGCAGACAAATATCAATGCCGATGAGATCGCCAGCAGTTCTGGTGAACGCTTACTGATCTGGTGGTATTCTTTTGAGATCACCAATGATAACCTGCTTTTCGGTGTAGGTACCGGGGATGTCCGGGACGAGCTTCTTGACAAGTATCGTGAGAAGCAGATGTATAACGCCCTGGGTCTGGCGTTGAACGCACATAACCAGTATTTGCAGACTACGCTTGCTCTGGGTGTTCTTGGCTTGATAGCACTCATGTTATGTATCGTGCTTCCCTTATTGTATGGGTTTGAGAAAAGGCATTACCTGCTGCTTATCTTCATGATCCTGGTCGCATTTAACTTTCTTTTCGAATCTATGCTGGAGACCCAGGCAGGTGTAGTATTTTATGCATTTTTCAATGCTTTCCTCTTCGCCATAAAAAAAGATCCCGCTTCCGAAAAAGCAGGATCCTTTTAATTATCAATTCTGTATTCTGTATTTGAAACCTGAAATTTAATTCTGCTTTCTGATTTCAAATTCTGATATCAGATTTCTATACATAGCCCTGTGCCATCATGGCATCTGCAACTTTAACGAAGCCACCAATATTAGCTCCGGTTACATAGTCAACATATTCACCTTCTTTCGGACCATATTTTAGACATGTAGCATGGATATCTTTCATGATCTGCTGTAACTTGCCGTCAACTTCTTCGCGAGTCCATGACAGGCGCAGTGAGTTCTGGCTCATTTCAAGGCCTGAAACGGCAACACCACCGGCGTTGGCAGCTTTACCCGGACCGTACATGATCTTGGAATTCTGGTAAACTTCAATAGCTTCCGGTGTGGAAGGCATGTTTGCTCCTTCCGATACGAGGATACATCCGTTGGCGATCAGTGTTTTGGCATCTTCTTCGTCTACTTCATTCTGTGTAGCACTCGGGAGGGCCACGTCACACTTGATGCCCCATGGGCGTTTGCCTTCGTAATATTCGCAACCGTATTTATCAGCATATTCTTTGATGCGGCCACGTTTCACGTTCTTCAGTTCCATAACGTATGCAAGTTTTTCAGCATCGATGCCATCAGGATCGTAAATAAAACCTGAAGAGTCAGAAAGGGTAACAACTTTTCCTCCGAGTTCAGTCGCTTTCTCCGTGGCATACTGGGCAACATTACCCGAACCGGATACAGTACAGATCTTTCCTTTCAGGCTGTCGCCGCGAACTTTCAGCATTTCCTGTGCAAAGTATACCTGGCCATAGCCGGTAGCTTCCGGACGGATGAGGCTGCCGCCCCATTCACGGCCTTTCCCGGTAAGAACACCGGTAAATTCATTGCGGATCCTTTTATACTGACCGAAAAGGAAACCGATCTCCCTTCCGCCAACACCGATATCACCGGCAGGAACATCAGTATTAGGTCCTATGTGTTTGCAAAGTTCGGTCATGAAACTCTGGCAGAATGCCATCACTTCATTATCAGACTTGCCCTTGGGGTCGAAATCAGATCCACCTTTTCCACCACCCATTGGCAGAGTTGTAAGGCTGTTCTTGAATACCTGTTCGTATGCAAGGAATTTCAGCATACCGAGGGTAACCGTTGGATGGAATCGGAGACCACCTTTGTACGGGCCGATCGCGCTGTTCATTTCGATCCTGTAACCTTTGTTGATCTGGACCTCACCTTTGTCGTCTTTCCATGGAACCCTGAACAGGATAACTCTTTCCGGTTCAGCGATTCTTTCGAGGATCTTGGCAGCTTTGTATTTGGGGTTTTCCTCAACATAAGGAATGATGGAGGTAACAACCTCCTCTACTGCCTGGTGAAATTCAACTTCTCCCGGATTCTTGGCTACGATCTTGGCCATGAATTCCTTTACGAGTGCTTCATAGTTTGCCATAATTGAAGTATGTGTTTTGGTTCTTGAAAAATGGATTTTGTGAAAATGTTCACAATTATAGGCAAAAAAGATTTAGAATCACAAATGGAAAGCATATTTTATTGATTCTAAATTGCATTGATGGTTTTTTTTGACCTCAGGCTGGAAGATTTTTTACCTTTACATGGTAATTTGAAAGCACCATATCCGCTAAGCGATGACCGAGAATAACAGCAAGGGTAAAGATATTAACAGACTGCAGGCCGAGGCCACCGAGAGGCTAAAAGAGTTGTCGGCTATTAACCAGACAACCCAGATCCTCAACGAGGGAAAGAGTATAGAAGAAACACTGAGCAGGATCGTTGACATTCTCCCGCCTGCATGGCAGTACCCGGAGTATACTGCTTCCCGCATTGTTTTTGGGAACATGGAGTTCACCAGTCGAAATTTCATGCCCAGCAGCTGGGTGCAACGGCAGCCATTCGAAACCATCGATGGCATCAGTGGCAGCATTGAGGTATTTTACCTGCGGGAATTCCCGGAATTGGACGAAGGCCCGTTTATGAAGGAGGAACGGCACCTTATTAACAACCTTGCCGGTCTGGTAACAGGTTACCTCAATTCTGTCAAGGGAAAAACATTGCTCAGGAAAGAACGGAACAGGCTGGTAGAAGGCACCGGCAGTGAGGTTGAAAATGCACCCGCAGTATACAGCAGGCAGCTGTTGCAAAGGTTCCTGAATAAGAGCAATTACGACCGCGACCTTTACCACGACCTCATGCCATTCAAGGTAAAGGAGATATTGCTTGTTGCCACATTGTATGATGCCTACAGCATTGAGAAAGAAGGCCGTTTCTCAGAACATGTCCTGGGAGAATACCACCAGCTTAACCTGACTTCCCTGCCAAGGATCACCGGTGTATCCAACGAACAGGAAGCCATGGAACAGCTCCGGTCGAAACACTTCGACCTCGTCATCCTGATGATGGGGGCCGACAAGAACTCACCCATTGGGCTGAGCTGCCAGATCAAGAATGAATATCGCTATATCCCCGTTTTCCTCCTGCTGAACAATAACAGCGACATCGAATACGTGCTTGAAAGGAAATCACGGACAACACATATCGACAAGGTCTTTGTTTGGAACGGTGAATCGCAGGTTTTCTTTGCCATGATCAAGCATGTTGAAGACATGATCAATGTTGAGAACGATACGCATATCGGCATGGTCAGGGTCATTCTGCTGGTAGAGGATTCCCCCCAGTATTATTCGCGTTACCTTCCCATGCTGTACAATATCGTCCTTGAGCAAACGAAACGCATCATTGATGATGTGAGTACCGACGAATTGTACAGGGTACTAAAATTAAGAGCGAGGCCCAAGATCCTGCTGGCGTCGAATTATGAAGAGGCCAAAGAGGTTATCGACAAATACAGGGATTATATGCTCTGTATGATTACGGATGTGAAATTCCAACGCAATGGAAAAGATGACAATGAAGCCGGATTTAAACTGGTCCAGTATGCACGCGACAATGTTAAATACCTCCCAACCATCATCCAGTCGTCAGACGAATCGAACGTTCATCGCGCATACGAACTGAAGAGCACATTTATAAACAAAAACTCGGAAAGCCTTTCGCAGGATTTTAAAAGCTTCATTACGCATTTTCTGGGCTTCGGGAATTTTGTTTACCGCGATGAAAGCGGGAAGATCATTGGTACAGCCCGTTCATTGAAAGAATTTGAAAAGCAACTGGAAAAAATCCCGGACGAGTCATTGCTGCACCATGCCCGCAAAGATCATTTTTCCCTCTGGCTGATGGCCAGGGGTGAAATTCAGGCTGCCAAGATCCTCAGCCCTCATAAGGTTACAGACTTCGACAGCCCGAAAAAGATCCGGGAGTATATGCTCGACATCATTTCAAAATTCAGGAACGAGCAGGATAAAGGTAAGATCATACCCTTCGACAAAGCGGCGATCGCCGATGAGGCCAATATCGTTTCATTGTCGGAAGGATCCCTGGGAGGGAAGGGCAGAGGTATTGCATTTATCAACACCCTGATCTATAATTACGACTTCAACCAGCATATTCCGGATATTCATATCAAAGCTCCCAAGACCCTGGTTATCGGGACAGAGGAATTCGAATACTTCATGGACAGGAATGGTTTTAAAGACCTGGTCATAAACGAAAATAACTACGACAGGATAAAAAAGGCATTCTTGAATGCCAGGCTGACCGACACCATGATCAAACGGCTGAAAATGGTGCTCGAAGATATTAAAAAGCCGATCGCAGTGCGTTCTTCAGGGCTTTTTGAAGATTCACTGATACAACCTTTTGCGGGGATCTTCGAAACATATATTTTACCGAACAACCATCGTGATCCCAAGGTCAGGCTGGAGCAATTAATGGATGCCATCAAGCTGGTATACGCCAGTGTTTATTCAGAAACGGCAAGAGGGTATGTCGAGGCGATCAACTACAAGATCGAAGAGGAGAAAATGGCCGTAGTCCTGCAGGAAGTGGTGGGGAACCGTTTTGGCGATTATTTCTATCCGCATATCAGCGGGGTGGCACAGTCATATAACTACTACCCGGTATCCCACATGAAGCCTGAAGAAGGCTTCGTGGTATCTGCCCTCGGTCTCGGAAAATACGTGGTTGAAGGAGAGAAAGCATACCGTTTCTCACCAAAGTATCCGGAGATCGACATACTGAGCTCGAAAGACCAGTACAAGAACTCACAGGTAAAGTTCTTTGCGGTAGACCTGCAAAAAACAGAACCGAACCTGATGGAAGGGGATACTGCCGGACTGGCCCGGCTCGACATTGATGAAGCAGAGCGGCATGGTACGCTCAAACACTGCGCTTCCGTGTATAATCCCGACAACAACCAGATCATCCCCGGCCTGACACATTACGGGCCCCGGATTATAAATTTTGCCAACATTCTCAAGTATAACTATATCCCTATGGCGAAGACCATTGAAATTGTACTCGATGTGGTGAAGGAGGCACTGGGATCGCCGGTAGAGATAGAGTTTGCGATCGACCTGAACAAAGACAAGAATGGCCTGGCTTCATTCTACCTGCTGCAGATCAAACCGCTGCTTGGGAACGCCTCTGATTACAATGTAAACATGGACAAGATCAACAGGGACACCATACTGATGTTTTCTGAAAAAGGAATGGGTAATGGTGTTATCGAAGATATTCAAGATGTTATTTATGTTGACCCGGAAACCTTTAACAAAGCAGAAACCGAGCAGATCGCTGAGGAGGTGAGCATGTTGAACACAAAGATGATTGCCGAGAAGAGGAAATATATCCTGATCGGTCCGGGCCGCTGGGGGACACGCGATCGCTGGATCGGTATCCCTGTGACATGGCCGCAGATATCCAATGCGGGTGCGATCATTGAAACAAGCCTGGAAGACTTTCCCCTTGATGCATCATCCGGGTCACACTTTTTCCATAATGTCACCTCCATGAATGTCGGTTACTTTTCAGTCCAGCCGGAAATGTCGAAAAGCTTTATCCGGTACGAAAAACTGGCAAGGCAAAAACTGGTCAAGAAAACGAAATATATCCGGCATGTGAGATTCAAGAAACCACTAAAAGTCAGAATGGACGGGAAAAAACGAATCTCCGTGATCACACTTGAAGAATAAGCTTTCTTATTTATACTTACTATAAATAGGTAAGGGAACCCACCGATAATTCTTTGGATTTCAAAACCTAAGATGGTGGCGTTCCGGCATATGTAAGCTAAAGTGCTGATAACCTGCTGAATTTCGTAGGAAGCTAGGTGTAATTTTTATATAATTGTGCTATAATTCATGGAGTATTCACTGATTAAAAAGAAATAGAATGTACGAACTCATCTCGCTAAAGCTGAAGTGTCCCCT
>JAZBOU010000021.1:0-8313 GCA_036351275.1 Bacteroidales bacterium | reverse complement strand
CTTACCTCCCCACCATTACCCCCATCCAAACGGGTTGATCTTTTGTTGAAAATCGGTACATATATATCGCAGGATCCAGGATTGGCTTAAATGTCCACGGGCTTTGAATCGGGTTGGTTTTCCTGTATATCACACTACCATGCCGATCCAGAATATCAAAGTAAAGAGGTTCATAAATATTGCTTTCCCAGGAAAAGGTAATACTGTCTCCCTGGCTGAATAAAACAGAATCTTCGGGACTAGTAAGTCTAAACCAGTTACTGCGATATACATTATGCAAAAGCTCTGCATATGTAGGAGCAATCTGGTACCGGTCATCATCATAAATCGAGGCAATTTGAGGGGAGTGGATTCCCTGATTCTCTTTTACTATTGCAGGATTAGTATCATTAAACACCAGTGTGTTTGAATCCCCTGGCTCCATGATTAGTGTATCAATCAACCCATCATTAGTGGCAAACTCCTGATTTCGCTTGGTGCAGAAAAAATACAATAGACAACCTATAAAGACTATAAACATAGCCGCTGCTGATAGCCTGAACCAAAGGGAATTACTTAACTTGTGAATTTTGACGCCCTGACGGTCCCTGCTGGATATCCTGTTGAGCAAAACTCGTAATGACACAGACTCTTTGTCCGAGAGCGCCTTCATTATCGACTGGTATTCTTTCCAGGCACCCTGCATTTCCTGATCTGTTGCTAGCTTTTCTTCAAACGCAACCTTCTCCTGTTCACTGAGGTGGCCTTGGGAAAAGTCCTCAAACTCTTTCAGATATTTGTCAATATTAGTCATCGTATATAGTTTTGTAGTCCGGGTCAGTTTTAATTCTTTTTATTAAAATTTTTATACATCGGTATTTGCGTTTACGCGCATAGCCTTCATTTTCATAGTTCATTAGCCTTGTAATTTCCTGATAAGAATATCCTTCCAGGAAATATTGAATAAGTTTTCGACAGGTTGGACTCATCTTGGCAAATTGTTTTTGATACAAGAGATATGCCCTGTTTATATCATAGAATTCTTGATTAATAGGGTTTGCACCTGCTAAAGTGTCTTCTAAATCACTATATTGAGTGTGCACGGTTTTATAAGAGGAGATTTTTTTAAGCCAAAGGTTTTTACATACGGCATAGAGATAGGTTTTGAGAGAACAATTTAAATCAAGGGAATTTTCCCGGATCTTTTCCAGCAAAACAACAAAAGCATCATGGAATATATCACGTGCATCCTCCGCGCTACCATTATTCCTGTATATGTAATGACGCACTGACGGAAAGTACGCCGTATACATTTCAGTAATGATACGCTCATCCTGTTTTCTGATCCCTTCGATCAGCCGCTTGTCTTTGTCTACTGCCATCTCCTTATCTATTAATACCGGATTTGGCGATTTGTCCCCCTGGTTTTTTTGAAAATTTTGGATTTCATGCCCGAAACCCTTGCTGTTTGTGGCTTTCATATCTTGTAATTTAATTCCAAACTCTAGGCACTCTAGCGCACCTTAGGCACTGGTTCTTGGCTCACATCCAGGCTTGGTCTGACTAAGATCCGGGCAGTCGATTCGGGTAAAAAACCTATTCGTGTTCAGCTCCATTTAAAGATAATACATCAGCTGCTCCATTGCAATAACACGGCCATATATTGGGTGGGAATCCGTATGATTTTGGTGGGATTACGTAGAAAATATACAGGTATTTATATCGGGTTCAGGGTCCCCGGAACCTGCCTTACATCATCTTCTGATACACCTGCCACCACCGGTCGGGGATGTTGTTCTCCATGGCATGCTCGTAATCGGCATGGGAGCAGGGAACCATGTAGTGGCGCTCGTACTTGGTCATGAGGTCGGTCTCCACGGGCACTTCCATCCACCAGCGGTCGCTTACCTTGCTCTTGTAAAACACGATCTCCTCCTCCGGATCCTGTATCTTCACATGGAACTTCACGTACTTGTCGCGGGCACGCGCAGGGTAGTCGTCCTTGCGCTGGTAATAGCCCTCCAGGAAATACCACATCGCCTGTGAGATGAGCATGGCGGTCTGTTCGCGTGGATCGTAGGTGGGGTTGTATTCAAAAAAGCCGATGGAGCTCAATTTGTCGCTCAGCCCGGCATAGCGTACCACCTGGCACAATTCCTCTCCCGCAAAGCCGTTGGGTATGGCATTGCCGTTGCCGGGGGCATCGGCACTGCGCACGGAAGAAATGTCGATACTGACCATATCGGCATTGCGCACGATGGGCTCCACATCCTCCACGTTTTTACGCACATTGCCCAGGCGGTATACATCAAAATAGAGCTTGTTCATCAGGCCCACGGCCTCATTGTCCACGAAATAGCTCTGGTAACCGATGTTGGTGTAGTTGAAGAGGTAATTGGGCTGGTGCAGGATGATCTTGCTCAGGTAAGAGCGGGAGTCGATGGAGCTACTGTCCTTGCCCAGGTCGAACATGGGATCCACGGCCACGATGTTGATGATCTGCCCAAGGTGTTCATAGGCCCGGTACACGGCATAGCTCAGGTCCTGTCCCCCTCCTATGATCACGGGTATGATGTTGTTCATCACCAGGGCCTCCACCACGTTGGTCACGGCAAAATAGGTGTCGTCGACACTGTTGCCTTGCAGGATATTACCAAGGTCGGCGATCTTTACCTGCTCGTTTCCGGTAAACAGGCGGTACAGATGCTTCCGCACCACATCAGCCCCGTATGCACATCCCTCATTGTTGATGGCCAGGCGGTCTTCCTGCACACCCATAATGGCGATATCAATATCCTGAAGCCCCGGGAAATTTCCTTCGCTGTGGAGGTCAACTATGTTCTCGTAACGCTTGCCGGGATAATCGCTATGGCTGAAAAGCGAATCGGTGTCGAGGGCCTTAAAATAGATTGCTATGTCCATTTCCTGCTTTTGAGAAGCCCAAAGATAGCAGAAAATTTACTTCAGAATTCAATTATCACATATCAGCTATCAGCTATCCTCAGGATTTTTTGGATCTGCGCTTTTTAGGTTCATTTTTCGGATCTTCTGAGATCTTGATGCAATCTTCCAGTGTCAGGCTTTCGGGGTCGGTTCCCCTGGGGATCTTGAAATTCTTTTTGCCGATGGAAATATAGGGTCCGTACCGTCCGCGCAGCACCCTCACATCCTTGTTCTCTTCAAATTCCCTGATGATGCGGTTTTTTTCTTCCTGCCGCTTTGCCTCGATCAGTTCGATGGCCCGTTCCCGGGTGATCGCGATCGGATCGTCGGTTTTCTCGAGTGCGAAGAATGCATTGCTATGTTTTACATACGGGCCGTATTTGCCCAGGGCTACAAGGATCTTTTTGCCCTCATATTCACCAACGGTTTTTGGGAAACTGAATAATGCCAGGGCATCTTCAAGGGTAATTTCATTGATGCTCTGGTCTTTGCTGAGGCCTGCAAAACGCGGCTTTTCTTCGGTACTGGTCTCGCCAAGCTGGACCATGGGGCCGTATTTGCCGATCTTGACATACACATTCTTGCCCGTTTCGGGATCCTGTCCGAGCAATTTTTCCCCGCTGAATTTCTTCGAGGTCTCCTGTGTGTCCTGTATCTTGTCGTGGAAAGGGCCGTAAAAACTTTCCAGCATCTCGTTCCAATCTTTCTGTCCGTTCGCAATGCGGTCGAACTCCTTCTCCACATCAGCAGTGAAGTTATAGTCGATGATATCCCTGAAATACTTCATCAGAAAACTGTTCACCACGGTCCCAAGGTCGGTGGGAATGAGCTTGCCCTTGTCACCGCCAACCTTTTCTTTCTCTGTCTTTTCGCTGATCTTGCCATCGGCTAGTGTCATCCTTGCAAATGCACGCTCCGTGGCGGGCTTGTCGTTCTTTTTCACATACTCCCTTTTCTGTATGGTGGAAATGGTCGGTGCATAGGTAGAGGGCCTTCCAATGCCCAGCTCTTCCATTTTCTTCACCAGGCTGGCCTCTGTATAGCGCAGCGGATGCTGTGTGAATCGCTGGGTTGCCATAATCGACAGGGACAATAGCCTGTCGCCGTTTTTAAGGGGTGGCAGCATCAGCCCGTTGCCATTTTCGTCTTTTTGCTCGTCGCTGCCTTCAATATATACTTTCAGGAAGCCGTCGAAGGTCACTACTTCGCCTCTGGCCATGAATTTCTCCGGCTGCCCGGAAATGTCGATGGTCACATTGGTCTTTTCCAGTTTGGCATCGGCCATCTGTGAAGCGATGGTACGCTTCCAGATCAGCTCATACAGCTTCATGGCCGGCTTATCAGCCTTGATGGCCTCATTATTTATATAAGTAGGCCTGATCGCTTCATGCGCTTCCTGGGCACCTTTTGCGCTGGTCCTGTATTTCCGGGTCTTCACATAGTCGGCTCCCCAGTTCTTGGTAATAGTTTCCTTTGCCATGCCCAGTGCCATATTGGAAAGGTTCACGGAGTCGGTCCTCATATAGGTAATGTAACCCGATTCGTACAGTTGCTGTGCAATACGCATGGTATAGGCAACCGGAAATCCCAGCTTTCGGCTGGCTTCCTGCTGCAGTGTAGAGGTGGTGAACGGCGGTGCAGGCGATTTCTTGGCGGGTTTCTTTTCTATGGCACTTACCCTGAACTCAGCACCTGTGCACTTTTCAAGAAATGCTTTTGCCTCTTCTTTGGCCTGGAAACGTTTGGGCAGTTCGGCCGAGACAACAGCTTCTTCTTTTCCTTCCGGGTAAAATTTTGCCGTTACCCTGAAACTGGATGTACTTTTGAAGTTTTTGATCTCTTCCTCGCGTTCCACGATAAGCCTGACGGCTACCGACTGCACGCGCCCGGCAGAAAGGGCCGGCTTTACTTTTTTCCACAACAGGGGTGACAGCTCATAACCGACAAGGCGATCGAGTACCCTGCGGGCAGTCTGGGCATTTACAAGGTTTCGGTCGATGCTCCTGGGAGTGCTGATGGCCTCGGTAATGGCGGTCTTGGTGATCTCGTGGAATACAATGCGTTTTACCGCCTGCTCATCAAGCTCAAGTGCGTTTACAAGGTGCCAGGATATGGCTTCCCCTTCACGGTCTTCATCCGTCGCAAGCCAGATGGTTTCTGCCTCCGATGCGATCTTCTTCAGATCTGCAACAACATTTTTCTTGTCCTTTGCGATCTTGTATTGCGGGATGAACCCGTTCTCAATGTCTACTCCGATGTCGCTCTCCGAAAGGTCCATCACGTGCCCGAAACTTGATTTTACCATAAAATCATTCCCCAGGAAGCGTTCAATGGTCCTTGCTTTTGCCGGCGACTCGACGATTACCAAATTCTTTATTGCCATACCTATTAATACCAAAATTGGGAAATTGTCCCCCTAAAATTTGGGACAAATGTAATATAATTAAAATGTTACGGACAAGCAAGAAACAATAATTCACCAGAATTGTTTCATGGGCAACCATCATTTTTATGTATTTTTGCTGCCCCGAAAAGGTTATTTATCAAGGATTTGAAGGACAAGAAAAAAGTATATATCGAAACCTATGGCTGCCAGATGAACTTTTCTGACAGCGAGATCGTGGCTTCCTTGATGCAGGATGAAGGGTATGAGCTTTGTGAAGACAGCAAGATAGCGGATGTGGTATTTGTAAATACCTGCTCGATCCGCGACCATGCCGAGCAGCGTGTGCTCAAGCGCCTGCGGGAATTGAAATCGCTGAAAAGGGAAAATCCTTTTGTAAAGATAGGTGTGCTCGGATGCATGGCTGAACGGCTGCAGCAAAAACTGCTGGAAAAGGAAGAAACGGTCGATCTGATCCTTGGTCCGGATGCTTATCGTGCCCTGCCGTCGATGCTGGATGAGACCGGGGAAGGCAAGAAAGCGATAAACGTGATCCTTTCCTCGAAAGAGACATACGAGGACATTGATCCGGTCAGGCTCGACAGGAACGGCATTACGGCTTTTATTTCCATCATGCGCGGATGCGAGAATTTCTGTTCGTATTGCGTTGTGCCATACACAAGGGGCAGGGAAAGGAGCCGGAAACCGGAAACCATCCTTCGTGAAGCAAAAGAACTCCTGGATAAAGGATACAGGGAGGTTACCCTGCTGGGGCAGAATGTGAACTCGTATGCATGGAGTGAGAACGGAAAGGAGATCCGGTTCTATGAACTGCTGGAACAGGTTGCTGCTGTCAGTCCATTGCTCCGGGTGCGTTTCGCCACATCCCATCCGAAAGACATATCGGATGAACTGCTGCAAACCATCGGCAAGCATCAGAATATTTGCAATGCCATCCACCTCCCGGTGCAATCAGGAAGCAATAATATCCTGAAGCTGATGAACAGGAAATATACCCGCGAATGGTATCTCGACAGGATCGCTGCCATACGAAAATATATTCCCGGCTGTGCCATCTCAACCGATATTATTGCCGGCTTTTGTTCCGAGACGGAGCAGGACCACAATGATACGATATCCATTATGAGGGAGGTTGGATATGACTATGCTTTCATGTTCAAATATTCTGAACGCCCGGATACCCTGGCCCAGAAGAGGTATAAAGATGATGTGCCGGAAGAGGTAAAATCGGCCCGACTGCAGGAGATCATCGATCTGCAGCAAAAGCTTTCTCATGAAAGCAACAAGCGCGATATCGGACAGATCTTTGAGGTTTTGGTGGAAGGTCATTCCAAAAAATCAACGGAACAGCTCATGGGCCGCAACAGCCAGAACAAGGTGGTGGTCTTCCCGAAGGAGAAATACCAAAAAGGGGATTATGTGATGGTTAAAATCACCGACTGCACACCTGCAACACTTATTGGTAAAGCCGATTCTACTACTTAGTTTCGTATTTAGATGTTATTGCTCCACGGATAAATTGCTACATGGCTAAAGTGTTAAATGCCAGGATAACCATGTAACCATGAAACAGTGAATTAAACATTCGAAAGCGCCGTATCCAGCCTTTCAAAACGTTCGCTGTAATCGTCCATGGAGCGCCTGATGATCTCATGGGCGTCTTCTACCCCGAAGGTATGGGTGATCTCTACGTCCCTTTCTTTTCCCGGCAGGTCCTTATAGGTCAAAAAGTAATGCTTCAGCCTGTCGATAATAAGTTCGGGGCAGTCGCCTATGTCTTTGAATCCGCCGTAAACGGCATCATTGTTCAAAACGGCGATGATCTTGTCGTCGGATTCGTTACCGTCGAGCATGCGGAAACCCCCTATCGGCCTTGCCCTGACCAGGATATCACCATGAACGATCTCTTTTTCGGTCATGATGCAGATGTCGATGGGGTCTCCGTCACCGCTTATGCTTTCTTTGCCGGTGCGTTCCATACAGAATTCGGCTACGCGTTCACCACTGAAGGTTTGGGGGATGAAGCCATACAGGGCAGGGACAACATTGGAATATTTTTGCGGACGGTCGAGGCGCAGGTATCCGGAAACCTTGTCAACCTCGTATTTCACGGTATCGGTCGAGACCATTTCAATGAACGATATGAGCACCTCCGGTGCCTCCGGGCCAATATCCACGCCGTGCCACGGGTGGGATTTATACCTGAGGCCCATCAGACGGCCGATCGGATCCATGAGTTTGTTAGGCATATTTGTAGGCTTTAATTCGATGCTAAGATAAGGATATTATTCGGTATGTGGTTTGCGGTTTGTGGTATACGGCCTGCAGAATGAATCATTCCCCAAACCGTGCTTCCCGATCCCGCAACGCTTCGAAGAACCAAATCTTTTTTTCTACGTATAAACACTCTACTATATAGTATTAATACGGAAAACCCTTGTTTAAGCAGGTTTTATTGAAAATCACGTACATTTGCGCAAAAAGAAAGATACATCAAAAAGCACCGGACGGGCCATGAAAAACCGCGGCTATTTTCTGTTGTTATTGTTCATTGGTTTGCTGCTTGCATCCTGTGTTCCGCAAAAAAAGATACTGTATCTGCAGGACATCCCCGGCGATGACGATACGGTATATTCTTTTGTGAACGACCGCCTGCTCGACTACAAAGTACAGGCTGGCGATAACCTCTACATCAAGATCAACAGCCTGGAGGAGAAATCTACTACCTATTACAATGAAGTGGGTGGAGCAGGAAGCCAGGGAGGATCGAACCTGTATCTGAACAGCTACCTGGTAAACGATACCGGTTATTTTCATTTTCCCTCGCTGGGATACATTTATGTGAAAGACAGGACGGCAGAGGAAATACAGCTCCTGTTGGAAAAAAAGTTGCAGGAATACCTGCTGAACCCCGTGGTGATCGTCAGGCTGGCCAGCTTCAGGATCACCCTGCTGGGTGAATTCAAGAGCCCCGGGAAATACGATGT
>JAZBOU010000020.1:0-2352 GCA_036351275.1 Bacteroidales bacterium | reverse complement strand
TCCATTCCCGATGACACCACCCTTTTTACGCTTGAAGCTGCAGAATCTGTAATGCACGACCTGGTGAATGCGGTCATACTTGTCACCCTGATCATGCTTGTTTTTCTTCATAGCTGGCGTAATGCATTTATTGTGATGATTGCTGTCCCAATCTCATTGATAAGTTCATTCGTGGGTATGATGATCTTCGATTACACCCTGAATATGATGACCTTACTGGCACTATCACTGGTTATCGGCATCCTGGTGGATGATGCCATCGTTGTTCTCGAAAACGTTTACCGGCACCTTGAGAAAGGAAAAACGCCTGTGAGGGCAACCATCGACGGGGTAAACGAAATCTCGGTGACGGTCATATCAACCACCCTTGTGCTGATCGTGGTCTTTTTGCCGGTTGCACTGGCTCAAAGCATGATAGCTCCTATACTAAAGCCTTTTTCGCTGGTTATTGTATTCAGTGTGCTCCTGAGCCTGGTAGTAGCGTTTACAGTGGTTCCCCTGCTTACTTCAAGGTTTTCAAAGATTGAGAATTTAAATTCCAATACTATAGCGAACAAACTCATAATCTGGTTCGAGAAAAAAGTGGATGCATTTGGAGGATTTATCCATCGTATCTTAATCTTTTCCCTACGAAGAAAAGCACTGACCCTTTTGATCACAACTGTACTGTTCATTGGATCAATTGCCCTGATCCCTGCAGGATTTATTGGAAGTGAATTTGTTAACCAGGGTGATATGGCCAGGTTCATCATTCAAATTGAATTGCCTAAGGATGCAACCATTAAAGAAACCAATCAGGTGGTCCGGCAGGTTGAGCAGTTAATATCCAATAAAGAAGAAGTTACAAGTATATATTCTACTATTGGAAGCAACAATGAATTTCTCTCCATCCAGGGGGGTGAGAATAAAGCAGAGGTTATGGTGAGGCTTGTGCCTAAAGAGTTAAGGGAAATATCCTCAACTGTTTTTGCAAGCCAGGTAAAAAAAGAGCTGACGGAGACCATCCCCGGTGCCAGGTTCCGGACCGCAGTTGTCAGTCTTATCGGAGGATCGGATGTCAGCCCCATCCAGATCGTGGTAGAATCGGCTAACCAGGACTCACTTGTCCATTATGCGCATATTATAAAAGATATCGTTGAGGATGTTCCAGGTGCGACTGATATAAGAATTTCATTTGATGAAGGGAATCCGGAAATGATGGTTGATATTGATAAAGAAAAAATGGCTCGCCATGGTCTATCGATGGCAAGTGTCGGACCTGTTTTGCATACTGCCTTCAATGGAAATACAGATGCAAAATTCACGGAAGGTTTGTATGATTACGATATCAATATCAGGCTGGATGAATTTGACAGGAACAGTATGGATGATTTATCGGGAGTGAGCTTTATAAATCCCTATGGTCAGTCGATAAAACTCAGCCAGTTTGCCGATATCTATGAAGCAACCGGAAGTTCAAAACTTGAGCGCTATGCCCGTATTCCCTCCATAATGGTAGAATCTCAGGTACTGGGCCGTCCTGCCGGGGATGTCGGCGACGAAATCAAAGAAAGGCTTGCAGCTCTTAATCTTCCCCGGGAAGTATCGTTCAGTTACGAAGGCGACATGAAATACCAGGCAGATGCCTTCAAGAGCCTTGGAATCGCGTTTATTGCTTCCATAATCCTGGTTTATCTTATAATGGTTGCCCTTTACGAATCGTACATCTACCCATTAGTTGTACTATTCTCGGTGCCACTGTCCATTATTGGAGCATTACTCGCATTAGCACTGGCAAGAAGTACATTAAGCATATTCAGCCTGCTCGGATTAATCATGCTCATTGGAATTGTACTGAAAAATGCCATACTGATCGTTGACTTTGCTAACCAGTTGAAAAAAGAAGGATACCGAAGTCTGAGAGCCATCATTAAAGCAACGAATTTACGATTAAGGCCTATTCTTATGACTTCATTATCCCTTATAATCGGATTGTTGCCTCTTGCCCTGGCAAAAGGAAGCGCTGCTGAATGGAAAAACGGATTAGCCTGGGTAATCATTGGAGGATTAACCAGCTCAATGCTTTTAACCCTGGTTATAATTCCGGTAATTTTTAATATCACGGATACTCTACGGGAAAGGATCAGTCTTAAAAGAAAACAATAAAACAAAGGGACTGTCTAAAAAGTCTTGTTGAAGAAATTTCACTAAAGAATTGTAAGTTAATCTGGAAAATCAGCTTCTTACACCTCACCCCCAACCCCTCTCCTAAAGTGAGAGGGGAGCTACTTATCGCTTATTTTCAGTTACTTTCGCAATAAACGCGATTACCAAATTCCTCCCCTTTAGGGGAGGCTAGGTGGGGTCAAGAGG
>JAZBOU010000019.1:0-7970 GCA_036351275.1 Bacteroidales bacterium | reverse complement strand
ATGGATGTAGGATTTCATATACTGCCGCAGGTTGATGGCAGGGGATCCCATGATGACTTCCCCGTCTTTAACATTGGATGGCACCCCGGCCTGGGCCTGTATCTTTACATTATCGCCTATCTTAATATGGCCTACAATGCCTACCTGCCCGCCGATCATGCAATTCTTTCCGATCTTGGTCGAGCCTGAAACGCCTGTCTGAGCTGCAATTACCGTATTTTCCCCTATCTCCACATTATGGGCGATCTGGATGAGGTTGTCGAGTTTTACTCCCTTACGTATTATGGTCGATCCGATGGTCGCCCTGTCAATAGTAGTGTTGGAACCAATTTCAACATTGTCTTCGATCACCACATTGCCTGTTTGGGCCACTTTGATGTATTCGCCATCTTCGCTAGGGGCGAATCCAAAACCGTCACTACCCAGGATCACACCGGAATGTATGGTGCAGTTCTTTCCTAAAACGGTATCAAAATACAAGCGTGCACCGGCAAAAACGGTACTGCTCTCACCTATGCTTGTATTATCGCCGATATAGGTATGGGGATAGATCCGCGCTCCATTTCCAATTTTTACATCTTTCCCAATGAAGGCAAATTCCCCGATATAAACGTCTTCCCCTATACTTGCCGATCCATCAATATATGCCAGCTCACTGATGCCCGACTTTTCAAGTTTCATCTTGTTGTACATCTCCAGCAGGGATGCAATGGCCAGGTAGGGGTTTTCAACCCGTATCAGGGTGGCTTTGATCTTTTTTTCGGGTTTGAAATCCTTGCCGACGATCACCACATCAGCCCCGGTGGTATAAATAAATTGCTCGTATTTGGGATTGGCCAGGAAGCTCAGCCCGTCATTCGCTTCTTCATCTATTTTCACAACACGGCTGATGGCTATTTCATCATTGCCTTCTATTGTACCGCCAATCAGTTCGGCTATCTGTCGTGCCTTAAATTCCATATCGTTTTTCGTTCTCGTGCAATGATAACACTAATTAAAATGCAAGTATCTAACTATTTTTCAGGTTTTATAAACAGTCTCTGAACTCTTTAGGGTAACACAGGAAATGCTTCACCACGATACGATGCAGCACCGATATGTTGAGCTGGTCTGATGCTGAAGCAATGTCCTTTACTTCTCCGGAGCGGAAATGGATGTTGATCTGATCGCTTCGCGGATGGTAGGCATGGTTCTCGGTGGTGCCGGAGATCAGGAAATATTCCGATTCTTCTTCCGACAAACCATAGCGTTTCATAACCTCACCCCTGAGCTTACCCACAATCTCCTCGCTGAAAGCATCGTATTGCAGGTCAGTACTGAAGAGTTCCCTGTTCAGCAGCATCCTGCATAATCGCGATAATATCGGATCCTCCGACCGCATCCAGACTTTCAGGGAGGCGAAGATATCGTAATCGTCGAGCTCAGAGAAGTTCCTGATCACTTCCGGGTCGTGCAGGAGTTCGTTTTTCCCAATCTGCCTGCGCAGGAAATATTCGAGCACAGGGCTGGCATGCAGGTTTTGTCCTGCCGCGCTCAGCTCCCGGGCACGCCTCAGTATCAGGATCAGCATATTCTCTGCTGCAAGGACCGTTTTGTGAAGATATACCTGCCAGTACATCAGCCGGCGGGCGATGATAAACTTCTCAATAGAATAAATGCCTTTTTCTTCCACCACCAGCTGGTCATCCACAACATAGAGCATTTTAATGATACGCTCCACGCTGACGATACCCTCGGAAACACCGGTATAAAAGCTATCTCTTTTGAGGTAATCAAGCCGGTCCATGTCGAGCTGGCTCGATACCATCTGGTGCAGGAAAGCACGGTCACAGGTGTTCTGGAATACTTTTATCGCTCCGGCGAGTTTGCCGTCAAACTCTTCGTTCAGCTTATCCATGTAAAAACGCGATATCTGCTCATGATGGATGTTCTCTACGATGGAATGTTCCAGCGCATGGGAAAAGGGGCCGTGGCCGATGTCGTGAAGAAGAATGGCAACCAGTGCATCGGTGGCCTCATCATCGCTGATCTGCACACCCTTGATGCGCAGGGCATGAATGGCCTGGTTCATAAGGTAAAAAGCACCCATGGAGTGATGGAAACGGGTATGGAGCGCACCCGGGTATACCATGTCGGTCAGTCCCAGCTGACGTATCCTTCTCAACCGCTGAAACCAAGGATGTTCCAGGAGATCGAACACCAGCGGATCCTCAACCGTAATGAATCCATATACCGGGTCATTGAATATTTTTCTGCCGTTGAAGGAGGAATGCCGCACCGATGTTATATTTTTGTAGAAGGAAAGTGTTTCCCTGTACAATAATTACGTAAAAAATACATTTCAATATTACGACTTTTTTTTGAACCACTTTCCGGGCGGGATGCCCTTCCGGGCACTAATACAAGACAATACATGGAAAACATCAGTATTTTATGGGCAGATGACGAGATCGAACTGCTGAAACCACACATTCTGTTCCTCGAACAAAAAGGTTACGAGGTAGTCACTTCAAATAATGGCGATGATGCGCTCGATATTATCCGGACGCGCCCTTTCGACATTGTTTTCCTTGATGAACACATGCCCGGCATGAGCGGCATCGAGACCCTGGCCGAGATCAAGTCCATGTACCCTAACCTTCCGGTGGTAATGATCACCAAGAACGAGGAAGAATCCATCATGGAGGATGCCATCGGGTCGAATATCTCCGATTACCTGATCAAACCGGTCAACCCGAACCAGATCCTGCTTTCGCTGAAAAAGAACCTTGAGAACAAAAAATTGATCAGTGAGAAGACCACCATGGCTTACCAGCAGGAATTCCGGACCATCGGCATGGACATCTCTATGGGACTGAACCATGAAGAATGGGTTGAAATGTACAAGCGCATCGTGCGCTGGGAACTGGAGCTTGAAAAGGCCGCCGACGCCAATGTCCTTGACATCCTGAATATGCAGAAGAATGAAGCCAATGCGGTATTCTCCAAGTATGTTGAGAAAAACTACCGGGATTGGGTCAGTGGCCAGAGCGACGATAAACCCATCATGTCGCCCAGCCTCATGAAAGAAAAAGTGATCCCGGAGATCACACAGGGCAAACCGCTCTTTGTGTTGCTTATCGACAATTTGCGATACGACCAGTGGAAGGCCATACAACCCAGGATAGAAGAGTTTTACCGTGTTGATGCGGATGAGATCTATTACAGCATCCTGCCCACCACGACGCAATACGCCAGGAATGCTATTTTCTCCGGCCTGATGCCCTCGGAAATTGAAAAACGCTTCCCAAAATACTGGGTGCCGGAGGAAGCAGAGGGCAGTAAGAACCAGTTTGAGGGAGAATTGCTGGGAGAACAGCTTAAACGCCTGGGAAAAAACATAAAAACAGGATACCAGAAAGTACTGAACCTGGATACAGGCAAGAAACTCGCCGATAACCTATCTAACTTCTATCAGAACGACCTCAACGTGATCGTTTACAACTTTGTCGACATGCTCTCCCATGCGCGCACAGAGATGGAGATCATCCGGGAACTTGCTGATGATGAAGCTGCCTACCGTTCACTTATGGTATCGTGGTTCGAGCACTCCTCGCTCTTTGATATCATAAAACAGCTGTCCGAGAAACAGTTTCCCATCATGATCACGACCGACCACGGCTCCGTGAAAGTGGAAGATCCCGTGAAGATCGTCGGCGACAGGAATACGACCACCAACCTTCGTTATAAATCAGGACGCAACCTGAATTATGAAACCAAAGAAGTCTTTGAAGTGCGAAATCCAGGGGATATCTTCCTGCCGCGGACCAATGTAAGCACTTCCTTTGCATTTTGCCGCAACAACGATTTCTTCGCCTATCCGAACAATTACAACTACTACGTTAAATACTACCGGAACACCTTCCAGCACGGTGGGATATCACTTGAAGAAATGCTGATCCCCATTATCAAGTTAAGCCCCAAATCATAGCCCATGGAAAAACTTTATACCTGTAACAGTCTTGCAGAACTGGATGGAATAGCCGGTATGATCCTGGAGGATTTCCCGGGTCCGGGACTGTTTGCCCTGTACGGTACGATGGGAAGCGGCAAGACGACGCTGGTAAAGAGTTTTTGTAAAATCCTGGGCACCACAGATACCGTTACCAGCCCCACTTTTGCACTTATAAATGAATACCGGACCGAGGGTGCCGGACCGGTATACCATTTCGATGTATACCGCATCAATAAGGTTGAGGAGGTCATGGACATCGGATATGAAACCTACTTTTACAGCGGAAACTATGTATTCGTGGAATGGCCGGAAAAGATCAGCGAACTTTTACCCGAAGAATACGTATACATTTCGATAAGGGAAAAGGAAGACGGATCCAGGGAGATCCTTGTAAAAAGCTGATTTATGGAAAATGGAAACCAGGGATTCTCAAATTTCTCCAAGGCGGAGCAACGGCTCCCCAAGGAGGAAATGCTGGAGGTGATCCAGAACCGGAGAAATATCGTTATCGGTATCCCAAAGGAGATCACCTGCCAGGAAAACCGTGTACCCCTTACCCCCGAGGCTGTAAGCCTTCTTTGTGGATCCGGGCACAGGGTGATGATAGAAGCCGGTGCAGGAGAGGCATCCCACTATAGCGACCATGATTTCAGTGAGGCCGGTGCCGATGTTGTTTACAGCCCACAGGAAGTCTATAAGGCAGCCATTATCCTAAAGGTGTCTCCACCAACAGTAGAAGAGATCGACATGTTCCAGCAGGGCGGTGCGCTTATTTCAGCACTGAACGTCAATGGCAGGGACGACGAATATTTCAGGAAGATCACAGCCAAAAAGTTAACGGCCCTGGCATATGAGCTCATCCGCGACGATGCAGGATTATTTCCTGTGGTACGGTCGATGAGTGAGATCGTAGGAAACACTTCCATTCTGATCGCGGCAAGATACCTGAGCCATCCCGAATTTGGCAGGGGTGTGATGCTGGGAGGATTCCCGGGCATTGCTCCCACCGAAGTGGTCATCCTTGGTGCCGGAACTGTCGGGGAAAATGCTGCACGGCTGGCACTGGATATGGGGGCACTCGTCAAAGTGTTTGATGGAAACATCAGCCGGCTGAGGAGGATACAAAAACACCTCAATAACCGGATATACACTTCTGTACTGCAGCCAAAGGTATTGAAAGAAGCCCTTATTACAGCTGACATCGTGATAGGAGCCATCCGCTCAGAAGAGGGAAAGACCCCCTGCGTGATCAGCAGGGAGATGGTTAAACGCATGAAGTCGGGATCCGTTATCATTGACGTCAGCATTGACCAGGGCGGATGTTTCGAGACCTCAAGGCTCACCGATCATAACAAACCTGTTTTCAAGGAATATGATGTTACGCACTATTGCGTACCAAATATTGCTTCCAGCGTACCCTATACGGCATCTCATGCCCTGAGCAACTTCTTTGGACCCTTATTGGTGAAGATCGGCGAAGCCGGAGGCATGATCAATTTCCTTAAAACAGATTATCCCACCCGAAAAGGAGTTTACCAGTTCAACGGTGCCGTGACCAACAAATATATCAGTGAATTCTTCGACCTTCCCTTCCGTGATCTCGATCTGTTGATCTCCGCATTATAGCCCCTTACCGATGCCTGATCGCGACCATATTGTATTTTGTTCTGAAGAAAACTTCAGCGAGGTCCTTTTGTCCCACACAGAGGAGCCCCGTAAGTTCCTGGTGCTGGCCGATACGAATACGGCAAAGTATTGCTACCCCATACTCAGGGATGCCCTTCCTAGCATCGACGATGACAGTCTTATTATCATCGATGCCGGGGATGAGGAGAAGAATATTACCAACCTCCACTATATCTGGAGCAGTATGCAGTTCAGGGGTGCCGACCGCAACAGCTGTCTTATCAACCTGGGCGGTGGAATGGTAAGTGACCTTGGCGGTTTTGCAGCCTCAACCTACCTGAGGGGGATCGATCATATCAATATTCCGACAAGCCTGCTTGGCATGGTGGATGCTTCCATAGGAGGCAAGACTTCCATCAATATCAGCAGGGTTAAGAACCAGGCCGGCACATTCGCACGGGCAAAAGCGATCATCGTGAATCCTGTTTTCCTGGACACCCTTCCCGAAGAGGAGTTCCTGAGTGGCTATGCCGAGGTGTTGAAGACTGCCATTGTTTTCGACAGGGAGTTATATTATGACCTGCTCGAAACCAAGCTTGAGGATCTGCTCATGGTGGATGTGATCCGTAAAGCAGCAACAATCAAGCAGGAAGTAACGGCAAAAGATTTCCATGACCGCAGCGAGCGGCAATGCCTGAATTTCGGCCATACCATAGGGCATGGCCTGGAAGCATTTTTCTTAAGCAAGGGTCAGGAGCTGAAGCACGGTTTCGCCGTAGCGGCAGGGATGGTATGCGCGACCTACATCTCTGCCAAAGTGCTGAACTTCCCGGAGCAGGGGTTGCAGCAGATCACAAACTATATCAGGCGCAGCTTCCCACCACTTAAGCTGCGTGAAACCGACATCGATGACATCATCGCTTTGATCCGGCATGATAAGAAGAAATTCCAGGGCGAGATCCGGATGTCGCTGCTGAATAGCATTGAAAATTGTACATTTGGCATTGCAGTTCCCGAAGAGATTATACGGGAAAGCGTGTTGTATTATTTGCAATATGATGTCATCAATTAAACTTACTCCACGCAACGAAAAGTTCACCGGCAGGATCACACTGCCTCTTAGCAAGAGCATCAGCAACAGGGCCTTGATCATCTCTGCCATCAGCCGCGGAAAGGTGGATCCCGGTGAATTGTCCGAATCCGGCGACACAAAGCTGCTTGCAGATCTGCTATTTCAGTCTTTAGAAGGCAAAATAAAAACGCTGAACGCTGCCAATGCAGGCACTGTTTTCCGTTTTCTGACGGCATACCTGTCGATACAGGAAGGCGAATGGACCCTCGAGGGGGATGACCGTATGCGACAGCGGCCGATAGCCCCGCTGGTAAATGCATTGCGTGAACTGGGTGCAGACATCAGTTACCTGGATAAAACAGGGGCACCTCCTATCCATATAAAAGGGAAAACCCTCGCCGGAGGAAAAGTGAATATTTCGACCGATATCAGTTCGCAATTCATTTCCGCCCTGATGATGATAGGACCCGCAATGAAGAATGGGCTGCAGATCCACCTGGATACTGACCCTGAATCTCTTCCATATATCCGGATGACTGAGAAACTCATGCTTTTGTCGGGAGCAAAAGTCCTTTTAGGAAACCATACTATCATGGTGAACGGAACCGGATATGGGCATGCGATCCTCCCAAATGAAGCCGATTGGTCGGCAGCAGCTTTCTGGTACGAGATTTTTGCGCTCTCACGCGAAAAACAAATGTTTATCGACAGTCTGGAAGAAAAAAGCCTGCAGGGTGATGCAATGGCGGAAAGATATTTCCGTATGCTCGGTGTGGAAACAGAATTCCGGGGCGGGGGAGCCTGGCTTTCACGATTCTACTGGTCCGGTGAAGTCATAAGGGCCGATCTGAGCTACACCCCTGACCTGGCTCCTGCGCTGATCGTTGCCACGGCAGCCCGGAGAAAAGCGGGAGACTTCATCGGTCTTAAAAACCTTCGCCACAAGGAATCGGACCGCCTAAATGCCCTGCTTACAGAACTCGGAAAAGCAGGTATTACATGCAATTCCACATCAGGTTCTTTATCATTTGAAGCACAGCAAATGAACATCACTGAGCCTTTCGATACCTACGGCGATCACCGCCTGGCAATGGCCTTTGCCCCGCTGGCTTTCATGGGTACGCCTGTAACGATCAACGATCCTGATGTTGTTAATAAGTCGTATCCGGGCTTCTGGGATGAAATTCAGAAGGTGCTGGATGTTAGGTTTTAGGTGTTAGGTGGGGACGGGGGACGAGGGACGCAGTAATTCTTCAGTCCTTTGCACTCCGAAGCCCT
>JAZBOU010000018.1:0-6049 GCA_036351275.1 Bacteroidales bacterium | reverse complement strand
CGCCTTCCGCCTTCGGCGGACGCAATTCCCGCTCAAAATGCAGCTATTGCTGCTGAAGACTTCCTTTGTAAGAGTAAATTACCATGCTTGTTACTTCTACCGGTCTTTCTGACACCGCGGAGCGAAGCGAAACAGTGGAAGAACCCCCATCCATTTGGCTGTTGGCCAATAGGTATCACATGATAGCTTTCAGCACTAAGCTATCTGGTAGCTATTTCTAACTAAAACCGGGAATGATGATGTGGGGATATGTTATAGCCAGCTACTTTTTCATCAATTTTGACATTCCTGGCTTTTTGTCATCTCTCTTTTCATAGCCAAATTTAAGGTAGAACTCATGGACTCCATCAGCTGCCATTAATCCAATAAAAGAATTGTTATAGGCATTCTCTAATAGGAAGGTTTCTATCTCATTCATTATTCTTACACCAAGGCCTTTACCTTGATAACTTGGAATAACTATAATATCCTGGATGTAGAAATATATTGCTCCATCTCCAACTATTCTACCCATTCCTACAATTTTTTGACCATCGTAAACACAGACAGAAAACAATTCATTATCAATTGATTTCTCAACGGCTTTATCTTCGATCTTGAACCAATTTGTTGTTCCTCTTAGATATTGATATTCATCTACTGTTAATCTTCGTCTCTCAATTCTTATATTTTCCATTCCTTTAGTTGGCTATAACGTTCCGCGGCTATGCCGCGTGCGGCCATTTTCGGCCGCATTGCTAAAGTTACGAAAATATCTGGCGCATGCGGTATGAGGGGTTGTTATGGAAGGGTGGGGCTGCATGTACGCTTCTGCTCAGGCATTGTCGCAGAATTTGTCTATTCTTATTTCATACTTTTCCATGATGAAAAAGTAAGCAAAAAATCTAGTCGGAACGAAGCTGCCGCGCGCCCTGCCCGTATCGCTCGCTCGCTCGGGATGTTACTCACCACAGCTTCGCTGGGTTCGTGAGCTCAGCAACTCCGTTGCTTCAGTTCCTCCCCTCGCTCCCTGATACGGGCATTCCCGCCATCGCCGGCCCGCCGTTCCGACCTGCCAACGCGCCCGAAGAACAAGCAATCTTACTTTCTGCTTAAATGCTGTGCCAATGCCGGATTGATCAACTTCTCCAGGGCAAGTAGATAAAAACTGTCATTACGAACGACTTTGCTCACCGAAGCCTTGGCGTAGGTGAGGAGAGAGGAGGAACCCTCATCACTTTAGCTGTTGGTTTGCAGGATCTGCCTGTCAACTTTCAAATCAAAGCTGTAAAACCGCTGTTTTAACTTATGACCAGGACAGATATGGGGGGACTATATTCTATAACTAAATGATACATTGAACACAAAAAATAGACAATGCAGAATGGACAATGCAGCATCCTGCCTGCCGGCAGGCAGGGAGCAATGCCTAAAGCTTTGCCTTGAAATAATCGTAGATCTCAAACTGTGAGCGATGCCGTTTCCTGTCGCCGGTTTTGCGGTAACGGTTCATATTTTTGCGCCCGAGGTGGCGCGACTGGGTATTGTCCTTCAGCTGGATCTGCAGCATATCCCATAATTCCTGCTGTATGCCCTCATCCAGAATGGGACACACCACTTCAACGCGGTGATCGAAGTTACGCGGCATCCAGTCGGCTGAGGCGATGTAATATCTGGTGTCGCCTCCGTTACAGAATACAAATACCCTTGAGTGTTCCAGGAATTTGTCAACGATACTGAAAGCTTCAATGTTTCCCTTTATCTCCTCATCAGCACCATCGATAATGCAAATTCCCCTGACGATCATCTTGAGGTCGACACCACCTTTTGCGGCCTCATATACCTTTCGGGCAATTGTTTTATCAGAGATGCTGTTCATCTTCAGAATGGCCCATGCTTCCTTGCCTTCCGCGGCATTCTTCATCTCGTTATCCAGCATCTCCATAAAGAAATTACGGATATTGAATGGTGCCACGATAAGGTTTTCAAAGGACGGCATGATGAACTTCGACTCGAAAAGGTGAAAAACCTTATTTATCTCGGTCGTAATGGCCTGGTTGCCGGTGAGCAGGCTGTCGTCGGCATATACTTTGGCAGTCGATTCATTGAAGTTCCCGGTGCTGATGTTGGCATAATACACATTTTCGCCATTTTCTTTTCTCCTGATCTGCAATAGCTTGCTGTGCACCTTGAAGCCGGGTATGGTCTGGATGATCTTCACTCCTTCTTCCTGTAACTTGTTGGTCCAGTAAATATTGGCTTCCTCATCAAAACGTGCCTGCAATTCCATGAAAACGGTCACCTGCTTCCCGTTCCGGGCTGCATTGATCAATGCATTCATCACACTGGAACCTTCCGCTGCACGGTAAAAGGTCATCTTAATGGCCCTGACATACGGGTCGATGGAGGCTTCGCGCAACAGGTCGATGATATACTGGAACGACTGGTAGGGGTAATGGAGCATGATATCCTTTTTCCGGATAACATCAATTATGCTTTTATGGAGTGGCAACTCCGGGTGTTGAAGGGGAGGAGAGGGGGGGTACTTCAAATCATGTCTTCCCATATCGGGAAATCCCATGAAATCCTTAAAATTATGATAACGTCCGCCTGCCCTGACATTGTCGCGCTTGGATATGTTAAACAATTTCATCAAAAGCTTGAGCAGCGGCTCAGGTATTTTATCGTCGTAAACAAAACGTACGGGTTCCCCTTTCTTGCGCTGCTTAACGCTTTCGCTCATCAGTTCGAGAAAGCTCTTGGAAACATCGTTGTCGATATCCATTTCTGCATCACGGGTGAACTTGATGGTATAGGCATTAAAAGAGTCGTACCCGAATACTGAGAAAATGTCGCCCAGGCAGTACCGGATCACATCGTCAAGGAGGATGAAGTATTTTCTCCCATCCTTTTCAGGAAGGATGATAAAGCGTGATACTTTGTCGGTAGGAACCGCTATAAGGGCAAACTGGCGTTTAATTTTCTGGGTTTTGCTTTTCAGATCTACAGCCAGGTGTATCATGGCATCCCTCAGGGTATTCAGATTGCTGTATTTATCCAGCATAAGTGGAAAAAGATACGGCCGCACCCGGTCGAGGAATACACGGTAAACATAATCTCCCTGCTCCTTATCAAGCTGTTTTTCATTGACCAGGCAAATATGCTCTTCTTCGAGCTTAATTTTGATCTCCTCCCAGGTTTCATTGAACTTCAGCTCCTGCTTTTCAACAATCTTTGCGATCTCTTCCAGTACATCAGCCGTGTCGTTGCCCCTGATCTCATTTTTCAGCTCGTAGTTCAGCATGCGGCGCAGAGTGGCCACGCGAACACGGAAAAACTCATCCCTGTTATTGGAATAAATACCCAGGAATTTGATCCTGTCGAATAATGGGGTCGTCGGGTCCATTGCTTCCTGCAGCACCCGCTCGTTGAAATCGAGCCAGCTGATCTCCCTGTTGATGAATTTTGAGTTTTTAAGTGCCATATTTTTCAGGATGCATGAAAAGGAATGTAAAGATAGTTAAATCGGATGAATTTTGAAGTGCGAACTTGCCCGGACGGTCTACAGTTCTCTGGGTATGGCAACGAAGTTCGTTATTTTCCTTGCCAGTGGGATATTCACCCAGTGCGGGGTGTCGAAGCTGATGGATACAACGGCGGATGTGGGCAGCCAGTCAATTTTTTCATCCAGGAAGTGATTGGCAAAGTTTGTAAATGCAGGATTATGGCCTACGATCATAATCGAATCGATCTTATCACTGAGATCAAAAAACTGGTCGTATAACTGGTCGGCATTTGCGTGGTATACCTGCCTTGAGATCAATATGTTTTCTTCCGGGTAGCCCAGCGCATGCCCGATGATCTTCGCAGTATCGAGTGCCCTGGTGGCATGGCTGCTGATGATCAGGTCGACCTGTATGTTCTTTTTGAGCAGGAAGTCAATAACCTTTCTTGTGCGCTTTTTACCCTTTTCAAGTAAGGGGCGTTCATCGTCAGGAAGTTCAGGGTATTTCCACGAGGATTTCGCGTGTCGCACGATATAAAGCGTTTTCATGCTTAAACGTTTAAAAGTACAGCTATAAAAATACAAAAGACTGCAAATCAGCTATGATCCCAAATGTTAAGGATATATTAATTTTTGGTCCGGGGTGCGGGCGAAGGCGAGAACTTTGAACTAATTCAACCTTCAACCCTGCCTGCCGGCAGGCAGGCCTCAAAACTCAACGCTACCAGGAAAAGATCGGAAAGTCGCCCATCATCTTATTCACCTTCTTGCGGGTATTTTCGATCACTTTTTCATCTTCGATGTTGTTGATTACCTCGTCGATCATGTCCACGATAGGTTCCATATGTTCTTCCTTCAGCCCCCTGGTGGTGATGGCAGGCGTTCCAACGCGCAGTCCGGATGTCTGGAACGGAGACCGGCTGTCGAAGGGTACCATGTTCTTGTTCACGGTAATGTCGGCCTGTACCAGTGTGTTTTCAACGGTCCTGCCGGTGATGTCGGGGAACTTGGTCCTCAAATCGATCAATAGCAGGTGGTTGTCTGTTCCGCCCGAGATCACGTGGTAACCGCGCTCAACAAAAGCTTTGCCCATCACGTCGGCATTCTTTTTAACCTGCAGAATGTACTGGAAATATTCATCTTTAAGGGCTTCTCCATAAGCCACAGCTTTTGAAGCGATCACATGTTCGAGCGGACCGCCCTGTATGCCCGGGAATACAGCAGAATTAAACACTGCCGACATCATTTTTATAGCGCCCTTGGGAGTGGTTTTTCCCCAGGGATTCTCAAAATCTTCCCCCATCAGGATCATCCCGCCGCGCGGACCGCGAAGGGTTTTATGGGTGGTGGTGGTCACGACATGGCAATGGGGGATAGGATCATTCAGTAAGCCTTTGGCAATAAGGCCTGCCGGATGGGCGATATCGGCCATTAGTATGGCACCAACCTGGTCGGCAATGTTACGCATGCGCTCATAATCCCAGTCACGGGAATAAGCCGAAGCACCTGCAAGGATAAGCTTGGGCTTTTCCCTGAGGGCGATCTCTTCCATCCTGTCGTAATTGATGGTGCCGGTTTCCTCATCAACACCGTATGCAACCGGATCATAAAGGATCCCTGAGCTGTTCACGGCCGATCCGTGAGAGAGGTGCCCGCCGTGGGAAAGGTCAAGGCCAAGGAACTTGTCGCCCGGATTGAGGCATGCCAGGAAAACAGCCATGTTGGCCTGTGCTCCGGAATGCGGTTGCACATTTGCGTATTCTGCACCAAAAAGTTCCTTCGCACGGTCAATGGCCAGCTGCTCCGTTTCATCCACGAACTGGCATCCACCATAATAGCGCTTACCGGGGTAACCCTCTGCATACTTGTTCGTCATTACCGAGCCCATGGCTTCAAGAACCTGCTGGCTGACAAAATTTTCTGACGCGATCAGCTCAATGCCATACCGCTGTCTGTCTTCTTCTTTTTTGATGATATCAAATACTGCCTTGTCTCTTTCCATGATAATGTGTTTTTATTTTGGATTCGCAAAATTAATAAAAAAATGCTTCGCGGTGCGTGGTATGCGGTTCGCGGTTCGTGGTATTATTTTAAACCGTTAGCTGTTTTATTGCCGCCGTTTCCTGATTTCTTATACAAGCAATAAGTTGAAAATACCCTGGTCCCGCTACCCGGCACCCTGTACCTGCAAAATATACTTTAACTTTGTATTGAACGTTTGCATGAAGTGAAAGCCGGATTTACATTCATACTGTCGCTTGCTTTTATCCTGATTTTAAGCACAATTACTCATGGACAATATTTCAATTGCATTGAGGTAGATGAGGACGGTGATATCAGGCTTGAATGGTCAGCTCCTGTGCCACAATCCGAGTTCGGGTCGTACCAGGTATACAGGAAGAATGATACAGGCAACTTTAGCCTGGTTCATACAATAGACGATTTCGATGAAACAGATTGGGTAGATAGTCAATCAAATGGCGAATTCAAATCGTATACATACTTCATCCGCACGCAAACATCTCAAGGCACCCTGGATTCAGATACGCTGAGTTCCATCTATCT
>JAZBOU010000017.1:0-2522 GCA_036351275.1 Bacteroidales bacterium | reverse complement strand
GTACATATATAATAAGTGTCAAAATTTGCTGACATACACTGCCACACCTCCCTGCATCCTTTTGCTTACGATTATGTGGGCAAAAAGAAGAATGAGAATGTTTGGGATTATGATCCGCCTAAGCCGCGGCAGCGTAAGAGCACTTTTCCTGAATTCACCCAGGCTGATTTCAGGACCATGGCCAAGGGTGGGGTGAAACTGGCCTTTGTTTCGATCTATCCGATCGAGCAGGGCTGGTTCAACCCCCGCATCCTTGGCGACAGGGATGCGTCGGATATCCTGGCCAGGATCATTGCCAAACTCCCGATACGATTTGTGAACGAGGTGCAGAGTGCCGATTTCAGGTATTTTGATTTCTTTTTCAGGGAGTATCACTACCTCCTGGAAGAGAACACCATGCCACACGAGGTGGACGGGGAAGTTTACCGTTACATTATCATCAAACCGGGCGATGATATGGATGCCATCCTGGAAATGGAGAACACCATCGGGGTGATCCTGACCGTGGAAGGTGCCCAGTCGCTTATGCCTGCCAATGCAGAAATGATCAACAGCAACACCTTCAATATGGATCAGTTCCTGCTGCATATCTATGACGTGAAAAGCTGGGATTACCCTCCCTTCTTCGTTTCCATGGCGCACCATTTTAACAATGGCCTTTGCGGTCATGCGAAAAGCTTTCCAGGTATCGCCGGCTTCCTGCTGGATCAGGCGAAAGGCATGGATGAAGGGATCAATGACAATGGATGGGAGGTGCTCGATTGTTTACTCGGACTGGGAGAATTTGAAGGTAACGGGCCACGTATCCTCATCGATACCAAGCATATGAGCATACGGTCACGGCAACAGTATTACCAAATGATCGCCGCACATAATGAAACCCACGATGATGCCGGTAAAATACCTATAGTCGTTAGCCATACCGGATATTCCGGGCATGCCACCATGGAGGAAGCGATACAGGAGCCCGATTCTGACGATAAATATGATGCTTCCGGCACATTAAATAACTGGAGCATTAATCTTTGCGATGATGAGATCATTCATATATTTAACTCCAACGGCCTGATGGGCTTGAATTTCGATGAAAGGATACTCTCGGGCAAGCGGGTTATGAATGATTATGACGACCGGTTTAAAAAGAAAGATATCAGGAACAGGACCATGGAGGTTCAAATATTCTGGGCACAGCAAATGCTGAATAACATCCTGGGTATTGTTAAAGCAGTGGTGTATTCCGGACAGGTTGATGCCACAGCAAAAGTGAGGATATGGGATATGATCTCGATCGGGACTGATTTCGACGGGATGATCAATGCCGTGGATGCATACATCACTGCCGAGGAGTTCATCGACCTGAGGAATATCCTTGAGATGATCATGCCCGAACAGGATAACATCGGGCACCTCCTCCAGGGCCTGACCGTTGAGCAGGCCCTCGACAAGATCATGTATGAAAATGCATACCGCTTTGCGAAAAACCACTACAAAGACCATTAAGTAATCCTACGCTGGACCTATGTAGTAATTATGTAAGTTTAAATCAGAGAATTAAGGGGTTACCTTTTTAAGTTTTGCTGTATAAATATATGTATCATGCCGGCATCCGGGAATTCGTATTCTGAATTCGGCAGCATAGACCAGCGCTATGAAAATTGCAATTCGTGGATTCAGGGATGTCACTGTTATTGAGCAGAAAGACATCCTGTATTGTAAAGCAGACGGTAGATACACGAAGATCTTTCTTGGGAAAGACCGATGGATTCTAACATCAAGGTTATTAAAGGAGATCGAATCGGCACTTTCGAAACAGAACTTCTGCAGGATACATCATTCCTATCTTATCAACCTGAATCATGTTATCCGTATCAAGGACCACCGAAAACTGATCCTGAAGGATAATATTGAAGTCCCCATCGCCAAGCGCAGGAATAAATACCTTTTTACGAGTATTGAGAAGCTGAATATTGAGTTTGTTTGATTGGAGAAAGGGGTTGAATTAAAAATTCGAATTTGTTTGGATTCTGGATATTGGATCCCGGAACTTGCAGTGGGGATTTTTGCTTTGCAAAGATCTCAAGTTGAGGATGCCGGGGTTGAATAAGGAATAATGAAAAACGAAGCAGGAATATCGAAGTATTTTGTAGATCGAGAATATAATTCAAGTTCCAAATACAGAATGCAGAATTGAAAATCAAAAAGGCCGCAATTCTGCGGCCTTTTTTTGTACCCCGTAGGGGATTCGAACCCCTGTTACCAGGATGAAAACCTGGCGTCCTGACCTGGCTAGACGAACGGGGCGTCTATTTTGGGAGTGCAAAAATATGCACTTTTTTTAATTCTGCAAAAATTTAATAAAAAATAATTTTTTCCCCAGTATCCAGTAGGCAGTCCCGAAAAAATGCAAATCTTTGATTTGCTCTTTTTTCGAGGATCCTCGAAAAACAATGAAATCGAAGATTTCTGGTTTTTCGGGATAGGCAGTAGGCAGTAGGCAGTAGCTAATATTTCCTTATCTTTAC